>CAMBHV010000137.1 GCA_945867255.1 uncultured Clostridia bacterium | reverse complement strand
GTTTTTTGTTTATACTCCTGTTTATTATATCATATCTTTTCCCCACATCTCAACGCCGATGTTTTTAGCCGCCCTTTCCGAACGAAAAAGCCAGGGGCACGGCCACAAACCGTGCCCCCTGGCTTGCGCGGAAAGATTTATTTTTGCACACACATGCTTAGTAGTTTGCAGCCACCACTGCGCCGCCGCCCAACACCGTCGTGGTATTTGCCACGCACAACATGGTGATGATAATGGCATTGATGATGCCGCACAGATACGGGTTGCGTGTCTTCTTATAGATATATCTTGTCATAAACGGTGTGACGAACAGATACACAATGGCCGGGTACAGCCAGATGCCGCTGATTCGCCACCCCTCGGTGGAATACCAGCGCAGCATACCGCTGCTTATTACACCGCCATACTGTGCCACTACAAATGCAATGGCCCCCAACGCGTTGAACAGCCCCAGAATAACCACATTGCCTTTGCGCCCGCCAATGGTGTTGTAATTGAAGCAGTTCACAGCCACCGAGTTCACTACATAGAAGAACAGGAACAGCGGCAGATATCGCAGGCCGATCACCACTTTGTCCGCCTCGAAGGCTTTCATGGTAAGTACCCACAGGCGGAAATCCGTCTTAAAGAAGTAGTCTGCAAAGAACAAAATCAGGAATGCAAGGCCGCAGGCCAGCGCGGCAAGCACCAGCGTGCGCCACAGCTTTTTCCCGCTGATGGTAACGCCACGCTCTGCCAAAGAAAAGCCGTTTTTCTTTCCGTAGAAGAAATAATATGCCGCCAGAACGATCAATGCAAACACGCCGCTCAACACGCACCATACGCCCATGGTAAGCGGGCCCGTCTGGACAAAAAATGTTGTTGTTTTGGAATACACATTCTGAATGGCCCACATGTAACTCAGCATCGAGAATACGGCACATGCCACCAGAGACACCCAGAACCATGCCTTACCTGCGCCATCTTTCACCTGCGCGGGCTGCACTTCTTCCTGTGCGCGAAGGACACTGAAATACGGCACATCCAGCGCCACTGTCACAAACGAAAGCAGGAACATCACGATACCGACCAGCCCCAGGAAATTGAAAGCTGTTTTCCATTGCCACACCTGGCTTGTGGCCGCAATGGGGTTCGGAGCACCCAGCGCTTTTTCAAAAAACTCAATGCCGTAGCCTACACTTTCGGCAGAAAAATGCACCCATGGATGCGTGCAGGCCGGCTGGTAGATCACGCGGAAAGCATCGCCATCCTCATAATACTGGCCCGGCTGCACGTCCTGCGCAATGTCCTGCGCGCCATTGTTGAAGTTGACAAAGTTTTTCGCATCGTCTGTTGTAAGAAAATCCTTGGGCGGCACGGTGTTGCCCTGCGCATCTTCCGTCCAGAAGAAGAACTCGTCATACAGGTCTGCAATGATGCCCACACTGCGTGTGCCGAAATCTGCGCTATGGTCCTGCCCAAGGTCATCCACCCAGGTGGATGCCTGGAATAATACGGCGCTGATCAGCGGCTGCTCTCTCTCATTGTCAATTGCCACAGCCATGTCGCTGGCCGCGCCGCCGCTGGAATGGCCGGTAATACCGATGCGCTGCGTATCCACATAAGGCAGGCTTCCTGCCAGCTGCACAGCGGCATCTACGCCCACGGCAGAGGTGTACAGGTCCTGCGCGCCCGTACTGTCGGTGTCGCCGTGCCCGTGCATATCCACAGCCAGCACCACATAGCCGCGCCGTGCATATTCCACGGAATACAGATCCTGCATTTCCTTATTGTTATACCAGCCCTCTATGGTAATGATACAGGGGGCTTTATTTTCGGCACTGGCACTGTTCGGTTTATACAAAAGTGTGCTGACAGCATAACCGGAGGAATCCATCAATTTCAGTTCCTTTACCTCCACGTTTCCGAAGCTGCTTTGGATCGCAGAGGATACCATCATGCTGACAAGACACAGGCACAGGGAAAGCACCAGCACCCATTTTGCGCGCGAAGCACGCACGGCGCCACGATTTGGCGCCTGTTTCCTTTTTTCCTCCACCTTTCCTTTCTCCTTTCCTTTCTGTTTTGCATATGCCAAACCTGCTTTTGCAGGAAGTTCCGGTTGTAATGCGCCCGGCGCCCTAAAAAGCAGCATAACGCCGGTGCGCGAAGGGCTCTGCCTTTGGGCCAAAAAATAAAAAGGCTGCGCAGCACCCTGTGCGAGAGTGTGTGCAGCCTCTGTGTCTCATGCATCCACTAAGCATCTTCACTATATGCCTTTCTGTTATTTTTGTCAATTGTTTTTCTCATTTTGATAATAAAAATATTTATATTGTATATATTCAGGGCATTCTCAAACTGCTTCCTGGCTTACAGCCTTGGCGCATCATGGGAAATATGATATAGTATGTGAGATGTTCACGGCACTGTATACAAGGACGCCTGTTTGCTGTGCCGGAAAGGGTGAGGTCGATATGGCGCTTAAAATTCCCACACAATGTGAACTGTGCCCGCGCCGCTGCGGCGCCGACAGAACAACCGGCGCGCATGGGCCATGCGGCGGAGGGGCGCAGGTGCGCGCCGCGCGTGCTGCCCTGCACTTTTGGGAAGAGCCGTGTATTTCCGGCACACACGGCTCCGGCACCGTGTTTTTTTCCGGATGTTCACTTGGGTGCTGCTATTGCCAGAACTTTCGTATCAGTGCAGAAAATTTTGGCAAAGAACTTTCCGTCCATCAGCTTGCCGCAATCTTTTTACGCCTGCAAACGCAGGGCGCCCACAACATCAACCTTGTAACAGCCACCCATTACGCGCCCTGGGTAACCGCCGCCCTGGACGAGGCCCGGGCGCAGGGCCTGCGCCTGCCCGTGGTGTATAACACAGGCGGATACGAAACCGTGGAAACCGTGCGGGCTTTGGCCCCGTATGTGGATGTGTGGCTTACAGATATGAAATACGTTTCTGCCACCCTTTCGGGAACGTATTCAGCTGCGCCGGACTATTTCGAAGTGGCCGCCCCTGCCCTACGCCAAATGCTGGCACAGGCTGGCCCGCCGGTTCTTGATCACAACGGGCTGATGCAGCGCGGCGTTATTGTTCGGCACCTTGCCTTGCCCGGCGCCGTGGAAGATTCCAAAGCAGTGCTCCGCTTTCTGGCGGGCCTTGGGGCAGAGAACTTTCTGTTCAGCGCCATGAGTCAATACACCCCGTTTTACAAGGCAAGCCAGTATAAACCGCTGCGTCGGCGTATCTCCACTTACGAATACCGCACCGTGGTGAATGAAGCCGTGCGGCTTGGCCTGACGCATGGTTACATGCAGGAAAAAAGCAGTGCCAAGGAAGAATATACCCCTCCGTTTGATCTAAAGGGGGTTTAATTCGAAGCAAAGGCGCCTTTCCCGCTTGGGGGAAGGCGCCTTTGCTTGCATTTTTACGCTATACAAAGTGCAACCGTGCAAGTGTGCCAACTTCGTATGGGCGGCATAAAAAGGTATTGGCTTTAGTAAGAAAGCCTTGGGGGCTTGCCCCACCCCTTCTCGCTTTCTTCAGCCAAAATCCTGGGGAATAGGCTGCGGGCGCGGCAAGGATGCGCCCGCTCTGCTTCGCAGAGCGCCCAGTCGGCCCAAGAGCCCACCGGGGGCTTACCGCTTCGCGGCCCCAAGCTGCGCAGCACCGGAAGACGGGCGATTTTTATGGTAGTGCAAGGAAAGGTGCCGCAGGCACCTCTTGTGGTTGTCAAAGCGCTTACACGCCGCAATGCCGCAAAAAACGCCCGTTTCCCGTCACCGTTTCCTTGCGGCACCCCGGCTTTGCCGCAGAATTTTATACAATATATTCCTGCCTGAAACATTCCTCACGAAGCATCAGAGCACGCAGGGGCGCATTCCAAGCCTTTCCCGCTCAGAATTTCCGGCGGCGGAATGGCATATTGGGAAAGGTCATCGCCCACACGGATGCAAGAAGATTCCAGAACGCCCCACTGGGAAATTCAGCTTGAAATGCACCTTTCTTTCAGGAATAGATTTTCCCAGTATTATTTTTGCACCGTCTCCCTGCGGTTTCTCTTGCATAATGCATCACGCGCGCGGCCAGGCGCCTTTTCCACCATTCATTTGGCAGCTTGCATTGATGTACAAGGCATGGTAAAATAAATACAATTTTTAAAATGTGTATTTATTAATTACGAATAAGGAGGCCAGCATGCCAAAAGTTGCGTATTCACCGCAGCAGCGCCAACTCATTCGCGAAGCGCTTGTGCGCGAGGGGCTGGCACTGATGGTAAAGCAAGGAATCCAGCACACAACCATTGAGCAGGTATGCCGCGCTGTGGGGATCTCGCGCACTTTCTTTTATTCGTTTTTTCCTTCTAAAGAAGATCTTGCAGTGGAAGCCCTTTACCTGCAGCAACCCCGCATTCTCGCTTATGCACAGTCTTTAATGGAAGACCCCGCGCTTAGCTGGCGGCAAGCGGTTCAGCAGTTTCTGCTTACCTGCTGTTACGGAGAACGAAATGGGATCTCTGTGCTAAGCATTGAGGAACAGCAGATGATCTTCCGCCGGCTGACGCCGGAAAGTTATCAGCTTTTTCGCCAGAGGCAAGTTTGCCTGTTTGCCGGCCTTTTGAAATGTTTTGGCATTGCGCCCGACTCTCAAAAAATAAGCCTGTTCACAAACTTGTGCCTTGCAATGATCATTGTGCGCAGAGGCATTCCGGACGCTTTGCCTTTCTTTGTGCCGGAAGCCGCAGATGAGGCAGTGAAGGTTCAGGCCCGTGCCATCACAGACTGCCTGGAAACCATGAAAAAACAGACC
>CAMBHV010000136.1 GCA_945867255.1 uncultured Clostridia bacterium | reverse complement strand
CAGTGCAAGGAAAAGCGCCGCAGGCACCTTTGTGGTTGTCAAGGCGCTTTGACGACGCAGCCGCGCAAAAGCGGCCTTTTTAAGGCCTTGTTTTCTTGCGCTACCGTGCCTTTTGGAAGCCGGGGCTTTTTTGTACCCTTGCGCTTTGTGCCCGGGCCAATTTTGACGCCCCTGCGCCGCGCGGGGTTGACGGGTACGCAGCCGGGCGGGCGAACAAGATGCGGCCCGCCCGGCACGGGTTTTCACATGCGCCTTTGGCACAAAGGGAAAAGCGTGAAGTGTAAAAAACAATGAAGGAGAAAGGCCATGGCGAAAAAGAAAGAAAAAAACGAAGCCTGGAGCAGGCAGGAAAGCTTTGTGCGCGAGATAGAGCGTGACACAAAAGAAAAAAGCGAACAGGTGGCGCAAGAGCTGGCGCAGGCCGTGTGCACGCAGGAAGAAAAGCAGGCCAAAAGGCAGGCTGCGCGCGCAGGTGCCCGGGGCCGAAGCGGCCAGGCATACACACAGGCAGGCACATGGAATGCAAAGGAAAACAGCCCGGTGCGCACAAAGATAAGCGCCTTGGGGGAAACCGCGGGCGGAACGCGCCCAGATACAGACGCCTGGGGCGGCACGACGCATACGGGTGCGCATGAATGGGAAAAAGCACCCGGGCTGCATACGATGGAACTGCGCATACCCGGCGCGGGGTTGACGGGCACACGGGTGGACGGTATGATGAAAGAAATAAGCAGGCGCGTTGCCGCCGCCGTGCAGCCCGGAAGCTTGCAGCTGCAGCCCTCGCCCATAGGGCCTTTGCAAAAGCCGGAGAATTTGCCCGGCTTCATAGATGAAACGGCCGTGCCGGGCGAAGGGTTGGTGCCTTATGGTGTGAACGGTGCAGAAAGCGCAGTGCAGCTTCTGCGCGCGGCACCTCAAAACTTGCAGGCGGGTCCTGCGGACAGCAACACCGAAGCAAAAAAGATTCTTTTTTCAAATGATTTTATGAGCAGGGCGCAGCCGGTGTTCTCTTGGGGATTTTTAGAAAGCCAAAATGAGCAAGAAGCGGAAAATGAAAAAGATTTTTGGAAATCTGTGATGACGGCAGTGAGCGAACCGCTGGAGGAAATTGCAAAATCATTTATACAACCGGCCACATGGTTTAGCACACGAAACTGGCAGGAAGATTATGAACAGAACCTCGCCCATGATGTGCGAGGCAGACCCGTGTATGGGCAGGAGACGGATGAAGAGGCAAGTGCTTTCCAGTTTGGAGAAGGTACTGGTGAAAGCAGTGGATGCGGCGCAATTGCCACATACAATGCGCTTTATCTTTTAGGATTAGACCCCAGTCTTGCCAATATCATGAAGGAATACCGGCAAACAGGCGGAACGGTTGCAAGTGGGGCATGGGGTACAAGCCCTTTTTCGGCCCCCAAGGTATTGGATAAGTATCCGGTTGATTATGTAGAGTATGCGGATATGTATGAACTGGATCAGGATATGCAGGTAGGAGATGTGGCTATTTTCAGCCTTTGGAATAATAGAAATGATATCAGAGATGGGTATCATTCTTTTGCCATCCAAAAAACAGAAGATGGATATATAAGCTATAATTGGAGTTCGGCAGATGAAGAAGCGAGAAAGATGGATGATATCGATGAAGTACAAGCGGGAGGTAATTTCATTTCGGCTTACCGCGTGAGACGTTTGCCTGAAGAATAATGTCCGGAAAAGAGGTTTTCCCATGCTGGAACATGCAGAAAAACGGCGCTGGCCGCGCTGGAAAAAGCTGCTGGTGGGCGTTGCCGCCGCCGCGGGCTACCTTGTGCTGTTTGGCATTGCCGTGTTTTATATCGTTTTTTACCTGATCGAGGAAAAGCGGGACAAAGCGCTTTGCTATTCGCCGCTCAATTATCCCGGCAGCACCTGGGTGTGCGAGGAAGAGGACATCTGGTTCACCGTGGGCGAGGATTGGAAGTGCACGGGCGAGGCCGTGGTGAACGGCGAGACGGTGGAGATATGCCTGACGATGCCGCCGGTGGCGCTGGTGATAGAGACGATGGACGAAGAAACAAACCAGCAGCGCAGCCTTTGGGTGGGGCAGGCGGAATTTGAAAGGGACAAACTGGTGCTGAACAGCCCGTACCGCAACCTTTTGACACATGAGGACGGCCCGCTTGTGTTTGAGCGGCAGGCGAATGAAAAGCAGGATGGGTGAGAGGAGAGGCCCGAATGAAAGAAACGGCGGAAAAACGGCGCTGGCCGCGGTGGAAAAAGCTGCTGGCGGCATTTGGCGCGGCGTTCACACTGGCGTGGCTGCTGCCCTTCCTTTATGTTTGCGTGCAGCTTGCCCGCGACAGCCACCAGTTGAAGCTGTACCGGCAAAACGAGCCTGCAGCACACCCGGGGTCTGTTTGGGTGTGCGAACAGCCGTATATCCGGCTGGAAGTGCAGGAGGGCGGAAAGTGCGAAGGGTTTGCGATACTGGGCGGCGAAACGGTGCCCGTATACATGGATAACCATTTGAACGCAACCAGCATAGAAGTATCGGGCGGCGAATATCAAGGCGTGCGTGTGCTGTGGAACGGCCCGACGCAGGCCCGTGAGAACGAGTTCGTTTTTCTGGCAAGCCCGTATGTGAACCGCCTGACGCAGGAAGACAGCCCGCTTGTGTTTGTGCGGCAAGGCGAAGCAGCGCAAAAGGCCGAAGGCGCGGCGTAGTTTCTGTGCGCGTCACCCCAAAACCTGCAGGTTGGCAGGGAAAGGGCAGTCCGGCCGGGGCATGGCGTGCCGCCCGGCGATGCTGGCTTGCGGCGGCGGGGAAATTGGGCAGGTTCGGCACGCAAAAAAGGCGATGGAGCAACTGCAACGGCTTTGCGGGCAGCGAGGTGAACGGCATGTCAAACAAGAAACTTGCAATGGTGGTGCTGGCGGTGTTCGCGGCGGTGTGCATCGTTGGCCTGGTTGCCCTGCACGTGGTTTGGCAAGTGGTGTTCGGGCAAACGCCGGAATATCGAAAAGGCGCGGTTTGGCAGGAATTAAAACTGAAAAGATACATCCAAACGCACAGCCAGATGGCGCCGGGGGACGTGCTGACGTTTGAGTGGGACGAGGCGTATATCGACCGCAGGCCCTACGGCACGGGGGAGACGGTGCGGCAGCTTACGGGGTATGCGTTTGAAGTGAAAGCGCTGAACGACGAATACTGGAACCGCCTTTTGTTTTTTAAAGACGGCCAGCTTGTGAAGGAACTTGTGTATTCCTGGTTTGAGTGGGAATTTCCCGTGGAATTGCTGGGCTTTACGCCGCAAACGGTGTTCCGCATTGAGGCCAATGCGCCGCGGTATGCCCTTAGCGTGGCCGAGGGCAGCGAGGGCACGGCTGTGTGGCAGGAAGAAGACGAAGCGGCGCAAAAGGCCGAAAGCGGCGCGCAAAGCAAGGCGCGCGCTTCCAGCGCGGCGTAAGGCGGCGGCGCACAGGAAAAGAAAACAGCATAAAGAGAAAAGGGGCGGCCCCATGCGGGGCCGCCCCTTTTGTGCGGTATAAAACAGGGCGACGGGCCGGAAACCCGGTGGGTTCAGGCCCGTCGCTTTTTTGTTGGAAAAAGGGGGAGAGGAAAAACAGGATGAGAAAGAAAAAAACGGGCGCAGGGGAAAGCATGCTTTCGGCCTTTGTGCGCGCGATAGAGCGCGACACAAAGAAAAAGGGCGAACAGGCCGGGCAGTGGCTTTCACAGCACATCTACAGCGAAAAGGAAAAAAACCAGGGCACGGGCAAAAAAGCCAACCCCGCCACAGGCGTAAGCGAAGAAGCTGCGGAACCGTGGGAGGGTGAAAACCGGCAAGGCGGGCAGAACACGCAGGCAGACATCACGCAAAGCGCGGAATGGAACACGCCCATTTCCGAAATGGAAGGGGGGTTCAGCTTTGAGGAAAACCAGGCGGAGCTGGACAGTATAAAAACCCCGGCCCAGCTTGCGCAGGAGGCAGCCGTGCAGGCCGCGCGCGAAATGGGCATGGCCTACCGCGGCAGCCGGTACGGCGCGCGCGGGGGCATGGGCGCGGGCGACACGCGCACCAACGAAGAAAAGCGGCGCGGCGTTTCCATTTCGCAGGCGAACGGAACGCAGCAGGCCTATGCCCAGGCACAGCAGCAGGCGCGGTAGCTGCAGGCGCAGGAGGACGAGGCCGTGCGGCAAAGCCCCAACAGCCCGGAATACTGGAAAACGGTTTACTGGCAGCTGGAAGAACAGCGAAAGGCGCTGGAAAGCGCCGGGGCGCCCAAAGAAGAGATACGCGCCATTGCGCAGCAGCAGGCGGATGCATTCCAAAATTATACGCAGCTGGCCCTGCCGTCTGCCGCGCTGCAAAGCGAAAGCCAGCAGGGCAGCCAACCCGAAGAGGAAAGCCAGCCGGCACAGCCCACGCATCAGCAGCAAATTGAACAAGAGCTGAATGACGTGAACACAAGCCTGCGCATGATGCAAACAGCAAACCCCATGGCCATTGGGGACATTGACGCCTTCAACCGGGAGTATCAGGCGCTGCAGGAAAAAAGGGAAACCCTGGAAACCCAGCTTGCCGCGCAGCACGGGCAGGCGCAGCAGGCCATGGCGGATTCCGTAAGCTGGAACACACTAAGCCAGTGGGCCGCGCCCGATTATGAACTTTCCGAAGACGAAATGGCCGTGGCAGAGCAATACAAGCAAATGTGGGGCGGCCCCGTGGGGCCCCAGCTGCGCGAATATTATGAAACGGGCCAGCGCCTTTTTAATTTGGGGGAAGGCGAAGACGCGCACAAAGCGCTGACGCTATTGTT
>CAMBHV010000135.1 GCA_945867255.1 uncultured Clostridia bacterium | reverse complement strand
ACTACACTTACCGAGGCTGGCTATGTGGGCGAAGACGTAGAAAACATTCTGCTTAAACTGATTCAGGCTGCAGATTTTGACGTGGAACGTGCACAGAAAGGCATCATTTACATCGACGAGATTGACAAGATCACTCGCAAAAGTGAAAACCCTTCCATCACGCGTGATGTGGGTGGAGAAGGCGTTCAGCAGGCACTGCTGAAAATATTGGAAGGCACTGTCAGCAATGTGCCCCCCAATGGTGGGCGTAAGCACCCGCAGCAGGAATTTATTCAGATTGACACAAAGAATATCCTGTTTATCTGCGGCGGCGCTTTCGATGGAATTGAAAAACATATCCAGAAGCGCACGGATGATTCTGCGCTTGGTTTTGGCGCAAAATTGCGTGAAAAGCCAGAGGACAACAGGCAGAATCTGCTTCGCTTGGTGGAGCCGCATGACCTTGTGCGATATGGGTTGATTCCGGAACTGGTGGGGCGTATCCCTGTAGTGACTGTGTTGGATCCTCTGGATGAAGACGCGCTGGTTCGCGTATTGAAAGAACCCAAAAACAGCCTTGTGAAACAATATCAGGCCTTGATGGGGCTGGATCATGTGGAGCTGGAAATTACCGATGATGCGCTGCATGCCATTGCCAAAAAGACAATCGCACTGAAAAGCGGTGCGCGTGGGCTGCGCAGTGTGATGGAACAGGCTTTGATCGGTGTAATGTTTGATATTCCCAGCGACGATACCATATCCAAGGTTGTGGTAACAAAGGAAACCGTAGAAGGCGGAAGCCCTTTGATTGAGCGCGGAGTACCACGGGTTCGTTACCAGGCAGCTGTAAATCATCCGGTATAACCAATTATCAAAAGCAACAGATGAACCGGCCGGGCAGCACATGCCCGGCCGGTTCGTGTTGACAGGGACCAGATTTTTGCATTGAATTTCAGTCTGCTTTTGTATATAATATTTATCAATCTCCTTTTGGCTGTGCACCCCTTTGCTTGACAGGCCGAAAGGTTGGCAGAATTTTTGTGGTTACTGAGCGGCCAGTGGGCCATAACTCAGTTGCCTGATGCACAAATTCTGGGAAAGGAACAATACATAAATCATGGCAGAAAAGGTAAAAATCATTTTGGATAAAAATGCAGATATTCTTCGCCTGCCGGCCATCGCGCTGCGCGGGCTTGTAGTATTTCCGGGCAATGTGATTCATTTCGAAGTGGGAAGGAAAAAATCCATTGCCGCGGTAGAATGGGCAATCAGCAATAACAATGCGGTATTTCTTACTACACAGCAGGATATTGATACAGAAGACCCTACGTTTAAAGATCTTTACCATTATGGTGTGGTCGCTGAAGTGAAGCAGGTGCTGCGTGTATCAGATGAACTGGTAAAGGTGCTTGTAGAGGGGAAATATCGTGCCAAGTTGCTGACGCTGGATTCTAATGGCCGCTTTTTGCTTGCATCCACAAAAGCCGCACCGCTACGTGGGATGAAAACAGTTGACCCTGCCCGTACGGAAGCTTTGCTGCGCAGTATCAAGGAAGCGTTTGAAGAATATCTGGCACTTACGCCGCGTCTTTCCAAAGATGTGGTGTTTACCATCCTGCGCAGCGAGGATGCAAAGTTTTTGTGCGATTACATTCCCGCAAACCTGCTTCTGAAATATACGGAGAAACAGGCTTTGTTGGATGAAAGCACCATGCTGGGCAGGCTGGAAAAAATTCTGGACGTCTTGAAAAAAGAAGTAAAAGTTCTTCGCATCGAAAAAGATATTCAGAATAAAGTTAACGAGCAGATGGACAAAAACCAGCGCGATTATTATTTGCGCGAGCAAATGCGCGCCATTTCCAACGAACTGGATGATGTGGAGGACACCAGCCAGGAGGCCAGGGAGTATACAGAAAAAATTCAGAAAAGCGGCATGCCCAAACAGGCGCAGGAAAAACTTCAAAAAGAGGTAGAGCGCCTTTCTAAAATGATGGGCAACACACAGGAGGCCGCTGTGATCCGGACATATCTGGACACATGTCTCGAGCTGCCCTGGGCATCCAGCACGCAGGATAATCTGGACATTAACAAGGCGCAGGAACTGCTGGATAAAGAGCACTACGGCCTGAAAAAAGTGAAAGAACGCATTCTGGAGATTTTGGCTGTTCGTAAACTTGCACCCGATGTCAAAGGGCAGATCATTTGCCTTGTTGGCCCGCCGGGCGTGGGTAAAACCTCTATCGCGCGCAGCATCGCGGCATGCCTTGGCAGAAAATATGCGCGTATGTCGCTGGGCGGTGTGCGTGATGAGGCAGAGATTCGTGGCCATCGCCGCACTTATATCGGTGCTATGCCGGGCAAGATCATCAGTGCCATTATTTCGGCCAAAAGTTCCAATCCGCTGCTTCTTCTGGATGAAGTAGATAAAATGGCAAGCGATTTCCGGGGGGATCCTGCGGCAGCGCTTCTGGAGGCGCTGGATCCGGAACAGAATGTTGCTTTTAAGGACATTATATCGATTTGCCATTCGATTTGTCGGGTGTATTGTTCATTACTACGGCCAATACGCTGGACACTATCCCTCGGCCTTTGCTGGATCGTATGGATGTGATCGAGCTTTCCAGTTATACACGTGTAGAAAAGTTTGAAATTGCCAAGCGCCACCTTGCACCCAAACAGCTGGCAGCAACGGGGCTGAAAGGCAAAGTGAAGCTGACAAACACAGCCCTGTATGGGCTGATTGACAGCTATACCCAAGAAGCAGGTGTGCGCAACCTGGAACGTGCCATTACCGAGGTCCTTCGCAAATGTGCAAAAACAATAGCAGCCGGCGACGCCCAAACCCTCACGGTTTCTGCAAAAGATCTTGAGCCGCTTTTGGGCCCCAAGCGGATCAAACCGGCATTTTTCAGCCGGCATGATGCGGTTGGGGTTGCAAATGGCCTGGCATGGACAAGCGTGGGCGGTGAGATACTGCCCATCGAAGTGCAGGTGGTGCGCGGCGGAACAGGGAAGTTGGAATTGACTGGCTCGCTGGGCGAAGTTATGAAAGAGAGTGCAAAGCTTGCTATCACGTATGCAAAGGCACATGCAGATGAATATGGATATGGCACAGAACTTTTCAAAAATGCGGATATCCATATCCATGCCCCGGAAGGTGCCATTCCGAAGGACGGGCCAAGCGCGGGTGTTACTTTGACAACAGCCCTGATTTCATGTCTTTCCGGGCGCAAGGTGCGCTCGGATATTGCAATGACAGGAGAAATTTCTCTGCATGGTCAGGTGTTGCCGATTGGTGGGCTGAAAGAAAAAAGCATGGCAGCTTATCGGGAAGGCATCTCTGTCGTTTTGATTCCACAGGAAAATTTACCGGATCTGTACGAAGTGGATGAAGCCGTTAAGCAGGCTATTACATTCCAGCCGGTAACCGGATTGAATGAAGTGCTCAAAACAGCTTTGATGGCACCGCAACCAAAGGCAGGTGCAAAAAAAAGCTCACGCAGTACAGGGGGGACAGGCCGTAAAAAGGCATCTCCTCTTGCTGAGTCGGCAGAATCTGCACAAGTGCCTGCACCGATGTAACACAAAAACGCAAAGCCCGGCCAGGCCCACATGCCTGACCGGGCAGATGTTTTGTTATGAATGAGAAAAGAAAAGGAGTATCCAATGCCGAACTATGCGAAAGCAGAGTTTTATGCCGCTTATGGCCTGAAAAGCCAGCTTCCTGTGCCCTCCGGGCCGGAAATTGTATTTTCAGGCCGTTCCAACGTGGGAAAATCCTCTCTTCTGAACAAGCTTTGCATGCGAAAAAGCCTGGCGCGTGTCAGTGCTACGCCGGGCAAAACTGCCACTATCAATTTTTACACGGTGGAGGATGCTTGGCTTGTGGATTTGCCCGGATATGGATATGCCCGAACCGGGCGGGAAGAACGTCGCCGCTGGGATGAATTGATCAACGGATATTTTGATATGCCACGCCCACGTGCACTTCTGGTGCAACTTCTGGACAGCCGCCATGATCCTTCGGCTGATGACCTGCAAATGATGGAGTATCTGCAATATCATTCCGTTCCTTTTGTGGTTGCACTAACCAAGGCTGATAAATTGAAAGCCAGGCAAAAAGAAGAAGCCGTGCTCCATTTCCAACAGATATGTGAACCATACCGGGCGCAGGCCGTTCTTCTTACCAGCGCACAGAATGGCCTTGGTGTGGAAGACCTCCGCAACCGTATCAATGCCGCCTGTGAAGGCTGGGCATAAAAGGGGGAGGCATTTTTGTATGGCATACGGCGCATTTGCTGATATTTACGACGCTTTCAACGATGATGCTAACTATGACGCTTTGTGTAGATACATCTGCAAACAGTTCGCGTCTCATGGAATTTCCCGGGGGATTGTAGCGGATCTTGGATGCGGTACCGGTGATCTTACTTTAGAGTTGGCGAAAGTCGGATATGATATGATAGGCATCGACCTTTCCGAAGAAATGCTGAGCATATTGCGGGAAAAAATGTATGAGACAGGTGTGCCAGGCATCCTTCTTTTGCAACAGGATCTTTGTGCTTTAGACCTTTACGGAACCGTACAGGCCGCCGTATCTACGTTTGATACCCTGAATCATATAGGCCCGTATAAGCAGTTTGAACGGGCTTTATGCCGCAGTGCACTGTTTATAGAGCCGGGCGGCCTTTTTATATTCGATGTGAATACGCCATATAAGCACAGCCAGATACTTGCTAATAATACCTACTCGATGGAGGCGGAAGATGTAGCGTGTATTTGGAAAAATCAATGGGATGAAACTGCAGGATGTACCCATATCACGGTTGATATCTGTTATTCTGGCCAAAAGCATCATGATGTGGAACACTTTGATGAAT
>CAMBHV010000134.1 GCA_945867255.1 uncultured Clostridia bacterium | reverse complement strand
GAAGCAACGTTACAACTGGTTAGATATTATGAAGCTGATCGCTATTTGGCTTATGTACATGGCACACTATGACAACATGGGCCGTTTTGGCATCATTGGCATGTACTCCGTGCTGGGCATTTTGTTTTTCTCGTCCGGCTTTACAGCATACACAAGGCAGGATCGCTCTTTGTTGGAATTTATAAAAGGAAAATTTATCAGCATTATGGTGCCGTATTTTCTGTTCTGTTTTCTAACACTGGCGATTCGTGCTTTTATTCTGGAAATGCCGCTGGGAGAGATTATCACCTGGACACGCGGCATCTTAAGTGGCGTAAGAAACAAGGTGCCATTGGCAGCCATGTGGTTTCTGCCTTGCTTGTTCTGTATGGAGATTTACTATCATGTGCTCTCCAAACTCTTGAAAAACCGCTGGCTTGTGCTTGTGATTTGTGCTGCCATCAGCTTCTGGGTAAAAATGGTGCATGAGGGCCCGGAATATCTGTGGGGCGTCGAAGTGGCAGGGCGGTATCTTGTGTACTATGCAATGGGTGACGTATTCTCTCATTTCTGGCGCGCAAGGCAGGGCAGGCCGTTTGGCCTTGCGGCAAAGGGGATGTTTGCGCTATTGGCAGTATTCAGCTTTTACATTTTCTATGTTAACTTCTATTTTGGCCTCACATATTTTCCAAGCCTTGCCGGAATGGAAGAGGCCCCGTACTGGATGCTTAGCCTTTTGACGTTTCTATATCAGTGCAGCGCAGTGGTGTGCGCCATGGTATTGGGCTTTGCATTCCAGAATATCGAATTCTTGTGCGGTATGGGACGCATGACACTTGTTCTATGTGGCACCGAGCAGATTGTAAAAGTGCTGGTGCCTATGGCATTTGAGGCAATTGGCCTTAGCATTCCGGATGGCGGGGGCGCTGTAATGGTGCTGCAGGCTTTTGGCATGATGCTGGTGGCATATTTCTGCTTTGCGAAACCCATTCAGAAATATTTTCCCTGGATGCTTGGAAAATTTCCCAAAATGGTAAAACCACAGTAATGTGAAAAGAGAGGAATCAATATGAAACAGCTTGAAAAAGTGTATGATCCCAATCAAGTGGAGGACAGGCTGTACAAAGCCTGGCAGGAAAGCGGCGTGTTTCACACCCAGCGGGATGCACGCAAAAAACCTTATACGATTGTAATGCCACCGCCCAATATCACAGGCCAGTTGCACATGGGCCATGCTATGGATGAAACATGGCAGGATATTTTGATCCGCTATAAACGCATGCAGGGCTATGCTGCGTTGTGGGTACCAGGCACGGATCATGCTTCCATTGCCACTGAGGCAAAGATCGTGGCAAAAATGAAAGAGGAGGGCCTGACCAAGGCGGATCTGGGCCGTGAAAAATTTTTGGAGCGCGCCTGGGACTGGAAAAAGCAATATGGCGGGCGCATTGTGGAGCAGCTGAAGAAACTGGGCTGTTCCTGTGACTGGCAGCGCGAGCGTTTCACGATGGACGAGGGCTGTTCCAAGGCGGTTTTGAAGGTGTTCAAAAAGCTGTATGACGAAGGCCTTATCTACCGTGGCGAGCGCATCATCAACTGGTGCCCGCACTGCAAGACCTCCATTTCGGACGCCGAGGTGGAATATGAGGAGCAGGATGGATTTTTCTGGCACCTGAAATATCCCGTGAAGGGCACGAATGAGTATGTGGAACTTGCCACCACGCGCCCTGAGACTATGTTGGGCGACACAGCCATCGCCGTGAACCCAGCGGACGAACGCTACACGCATCTGCATGGGAAAACAGTGATCCTGCCGCTTGTCAACAAAGAAATTCCCGTGGTGACGGACGATTATGTGGACATGGAGTTCGGCACAGGCGTGGTAAAAATCACCCCCGCGCACGACCCGAACGACTTCGAAGTGGGTGTGCGCCACGGCCTGCCCGTTGTGAAGGTTCTGACGGATGATGCCCACATGAATGAGGCGTGCGGCAAATATGCCGGCATGGACCGGTATGAAGCACGCAAGGCAATTGTGGCGGACCTTGAGACTCAGGGCTATCTTGCCTCTGTGGAGCCGCACAAGCACAATGTTGGAACGTGCTATCGCTGTGGTACTACGGTGGAACCTATGGTTTCCAAGCAGTGGTTCGTGAAAATGGAGCCTCTGGCAGGCCCTGCCATCGAGGCGGTGCGCAGCGGGCGCATCCGTTTTGTGCCAGAGCGGTTTGATAAAAACTATTACTTCTGGATGGAGAACACGCGCGATTGGTGCATCTCCCGCCAGCTGTGGTGGGGTCACCGCATTCCGGCCTATTACTGTGATGATTGTGGTGAGGTGACGGTTTCGGCAGAACCCGTATGCACCTGCCCGAAATGCGGCGGTACCGTGCACCAAGACGAAGACACGCTGGACACTTGGTTCTCCTCTGCGCTGTGGCCGTTTTCTACGCTGGGCTGGCCGGATGAAACAGAAGACCTTGCCTATTTTTACCCCACCAATACGCTTGTCACCGGATATGACATCATCACGTTCTGGGTCAGCCGCATGATTTTCTCCGGGTTGACCTACACAGATCAGGTGCCGTTTAACACGGTGCTGATCCACGGCCTTGTGCGCGATGCGCAGGGACGGAAAATGTCCAAAAGCCTTGGCAACGGTATCGACCCGCTGGAGATCATTCGGGATTACGGTGCAGACGCCTTGCGCCTGACGCTGGTGGTGGGCTCCACACCTGGCAATGACATGCGCTTCTCAGACGAGAAAGTGAAGGCCAGCCGCAACTTTGCCAACAAACTGTGGAACGCGGCACGTTTTGTGCTGATGAATCTGCCTGATGATTTTGAGCTGGGCCTGCCGTCTTCGCTTACCATGGCGGACAGATGGGTGATGTCTCGCCTGAATACGCTGGTGGCGGATGTGACAGCCAATCTGGACAGATATGAGCTTGGTCTTGCGGCCCAGAAGGTACAGGACTTTATCTGGGATGTATATTGCGACTGGTATATCGAGATTGCAAAGTTGCGCCTGAACTCGCAAGACCCGCAGGAGGCGGACAGCGCCCGGCAGGTACTTGTCAGCGTGCTGATGCAGGCATTGCAGCTGTTGCACCCGTTCATGCCGTTTATCACCGAGGAGATCTATTCTGCACTGCCTGGGGCGGCCGGATCTATCATGGTTCAGAATTGGCCGCAGTATGAGCCAAACCTGCATTATGCAGAAGAGGAAGAGGCCTTCCAGAAAGTGATGGACCTGATTAAGGCGGTGCGCGTTGTGCGCAATGATATGGGTGTGCCGCCCTCTAAAAAAACCAGCATGATCATCGAAACGCAGGATGCGGCTCCATTTGAAGAAGGAAAGGCATATCTTGCAAAATTTGCCAGTGCAGAGTCCCTTGCTTTTACAACAAAGTATACCGGCCAGACGCAGGGCCATGTGCAGGTAGTAACAGATCATGCACGCGCTTTTATTCCTATGATGGAACTGATTGACAGAGAAAAAGAACTGGCGCGGCTTGAAAAAGAGAAGGCAAACTGTGAAAAGGAACTTTCCATGGCTGCGGCTAAGCTTGCAAATGAAGGCTTCGTTTCCAAGGCACCTGCAGCTGTGGTGCAGAAGATTCGCGATACACATGCAGCTGCCCAGGCAAAATTGCAGAAAATTGAGGAGTCTATTGCAACGCTGAACTGAATGCGTGGAAAAGAGGTTTGCGTGAAGAACATCACAATGCGCCCGCTGCGGGCAACTGATGCACAGGCCGTATTGGCTTTTTTGAAAACAGTGGGTGGGCAAACAAAAAACCTCACCTTTGGCTCCAAGGGCATATCCGTGGACGTACAGGAGGAACGCTGCTATCTTGATATGAACGCGGAAAGCGAAGACTCTTGTGAACTGGGTGCCTTTGATGGTGGGGAACTGGTTGCAAATGGAAGCATAAAGCGCGTTTCGTGCTGCCGGCCGCGCATGGCACATCGTTTTTCTGTGGCAGTAAGCGTTCGGAAAAGTCACTGGGGGCAGGGCATTGCTACTGCATTGCTGAAACGGCTGATCCAAGAAGCCCGCATAAGAGGGGCCGAAGTGATGGAGCTGGAGGTATTGTGCTCGAATACAAGTGCCATTCGGGTATATGAATCGCTTGGCTTTCGTATTGTGGGAACGTATGAAAAATACTTTCGATATGCTCCTGGAGAATATGCGGATGCTTACTGGATGAATTTGTATCTCTGAAACATACACCTGCACGGGCATATCCCGTGCAGGTGTACATTGCGGGCAGTGGTAATGCACCATGAAGGAAGGAGGGGCCTGCGTGCGCAATCGGAGTTTTTCCGTATGGTCAATGTCCATGATGGGTATTGCTGTGTTTTGGCTTTTGGCCGGAAGCCTCACGTCTGAAACGGTGCGGCTTTATCCATTTGTGCTTTTGTTTTTTTATCAATTGTATTATTTTTCCGCCGGCCTGTTTGCGCCGCAGGGCGAGTTTGAAGTGGGCCCTTGGGTTATCCGGCGCGGCAGAGTGTTGCTTTGCCTGTATATGACATGCGGTGTGGTTTCACTTGCACTGTATGCGCTATGCGGTGCACCGGGTACGGAAGGCCCTGCTATGCTGGCGACAGAGTTGCTTTTTGCCTTGGGCACGGCGCCATTCGGCCGCCTGTTATGGATCTTGCCCAGCACGCTTTTAGCAGAACTTCTGTTTGTGTTACTGCGCCGTACATTTAAGAACAGATATTTTTTGCTATTTGCAAGCGGCCTCCTTAGCTTGGCTGCCAGTATGGCATATGGGTTGCCAGGCAAGGTAGCATATGGTGCGGATGGTGCGTTGCGCTATCTGATCTACTATGCGCTGGGGGCCGGCACGGCGGCTTTGTTACGCCAAAAAGGAAAATTATGCT
>CAMBHV010000133.1 GCA_945867255.1 uncultured Clostridia bacterium | reverse complement strand
ATGCTTCAAAGGCACGCTGCACCAACATCTCGGTGCGTGTGTCTATGTTACTGGTGGCTTCATCCAGAATCAGCATCTGCGGGCGGCACAGCATGATGCGTGCAATACACAAAAGCTGCTTTTGCCCAGCAGAAAGATTTCCGCCGCCTGGTGCAATCACAGTGTCATACCCCTGCGGCAAACGTTTGATAAACCCATGCGCCCATGCGGCCTTGGCTGCCGCTTGAATTTCCTCCTGGCTGGCCTCCGGCCTGCCATAAGCAATATTCTCGCGCACTGTGGTATTCTTCAACCATGTATCCTGCAACACCATGCCATACATGCCGCGCAAGGCATCACGCGCCATATTGCGCACCGGTGTATCATCCACGCAGATACATCCCCGATCCACATCGTAAAAGCGCATCAAAAGATTGATCAGCGTAGTTTTGCCGCACCCTGTGGGGCCAACAATAGCCACACGCTGGCCTGGTTTCACATGCAATGTAAAGTTCTGGATCAATGGCACTTCGGGTGTATAAGAAAAGCTGACGTCCTGCACATCCACTTTTCCTTCGCATGCCGCAGGCGTCAATGCACTCGGGGCATCCGGCACCTCCGGTGTTTCATCAATCACTTGCAGCAGACGTGCCGCGCTGGCCAGAGCTGTCTGCATCTGAGTAAGAACGCCTGTCACTTCATTGAACGGTTTCGTATATTGATTGGCATATGTCAGGAAGCTGGAAAGCTGACCAACCGTGATTCCCCCGCTGATGGCACTGATCGCACCAAACACCCCCACTGCCGCATATACGATGGCATTTACGAAACGTGTACCAGGGTTTGTAATGGAAGAATAAAACACGCTTTTCAAACCAGTTGTATACAGCTCGTCTGTGATATCTGCAAATTGACGCTCACATTCTGCTTCATACCCAAACGCCCGCACAACTTCCTGCCCACTCACCATTTCATTCACGAAGCCGGAAAGACGTCCCTGTGCCGCACTGTTCGCAGTGAAAAAGCCCGCTGAGCGTTTGGCTACAAAACCGGCAAACCAAATGGAAACCGGTGTTACCGCCACCACTACAAGCGCGATAAATGGGTTTAAAAACAGCATGATGCCAAGCGTTCCCAAAATTGTGGCAATTCCCGGCAAAAGCTGTGTAAGGCCCTGCAAAAGGCCTTCTGCAACCAGTTCAGTGTCATTGGTCATGCGGCTGATGATGTCACCATGCTTATGGCTATCCAGATAGGAAAGCGGCAATTTGCTCAGGTTCTTAAATGCTGCCATGCGCATATCGTTCGCAGTCAGAGCCGATACCTTGCGCGTATATACCCCCAATGCCCACTGTGCCGCACCTGCCGCCAGCGTGCTGGCCGCCAGAAGTGTCAGCCAAAAAAACACACCATTAAAATCGATACGGCCTGGGCCCAGGATGCAATCGACTGCACGGCCAATAAACACCGGGCCCAATAAAGTGAATGCAACGCTGAGCAATGCAGTTACGCATCCCATCACAAGCTGCCCCCGATAGGGACGTATATATTTCAAAACCCGTGCAAGAACCTGCTTTTTCACAGTTGCTTCACCTCCTGTACGGCGGTTGCGGTATCCGGGTCTGCTTCGATCAACTTTTGCGAACGGCAGATCTCGCGATACACTTCGCAGGTGTGCAACAGTTCGTCATGCGCGCCAAGAGCCACAGGATGTCCGTCATCTAAAACGAGAATCATATCCGCATCTTTCACCGCAAATGCTCGCTGGCTGATCAGCACCACCGTCAGATGCCCCGCATCTGCTTTCAGCGCATGGCGTAATGCAGCATCTGTAGCGTAATCCAATGCGCTGGCCGAATCATCCAGCACCAATACATCTGGTTGTGCCGCCAATGCACGTGCAATGGTAAGTCGCTGGCGTTGCCCGCCGGAAAAGTTTTTGCCGCCTTCTTCCACAAGCGTATCCAGGCCCTGTTTATCCCGCACAAATTCCTTTGCCTGGGCTGTATCCAGCGCTTTCCACAGGTCTTCGTCCGGTGCATTCAAGCGCCCCATCTGAAGGTTGCTGCGCACAGTTCCGGAAAACAATCGCGCAGTTTGTGGCACCATACCCACTATGCGATGTACTGTCTGCAATGATATGCTGCGCACATCCTGCCCCAACAGCCGCACTGTGCCGCCTGTTACGTCATATTCCCGGCTAATCAGGCGCGCCAGCGTAGTTTTGCCACAACCGGTACCCCCGATAACGCCTAACGTTCCACCCGCTGGCACACGGAAGGTAATGTGTTCCAGCGCCGGGTCACCACCACCGGGGTAAGTAAAGCTTACATCGTTAAACTCAATCGCCGGAACATCTTCCGTTTCATGGGGCCGCAGCTGCGTGCCCTGACCATTCTCCATTTCCGGACAAAGTGCAAGCACTTCCCCCACACGTTTTGCGCTGGCCACCGCCTTTGTAAAAATCACGATGATATTGGCCAGCACGATCAGTGCCAGCAGCGTCTGCGTCATATAATTCACCAGCGCAATGATCTGGCCCTGTTCCAGCTCATCGGTACTGGCAAGGCCTGCGCCCATCCACACAATTGCCACAATGGCGAAGTTAACAATGACCGAAGTGATGGGGTTTAACGCCGCGCTGATCACACCCACACGCACGGTTGCATTCGTCAGCGCATCACCCGCGCTCTGAAACGCCTGTACTTCCGCTTTCTGACGCGCAAATGCGCGAATCACACGCACACCCGCCAAATGTTCACCCGCAAGGCGTGCAATGCCATCCTGGCCAGCCTGAATAGCACCGTACATAGGAACTGTTTTTCGCATGACAAGATACAGAACCAATACAATAAGCGGTGTGGACACGAGAAAAACAAAGCCCACCTTCACGCTGATTGTAAAAGCCATCACAATAGAACCCACTGCCAGAAACGGTGCGCGCACGGCAAGGCGAATAAACATATTCACGCCTGTCTGCACCTGATTGGCGTCGCTTGTCAGGCGAGTAATCAGGGAATCTGTGCCCACTGCACCGTATTGGCTGCTGCTGAGGGCCATCACACGGGAAAACAGCCGGCGGCGAAGGCTTCGCCCAAATCCCTGTGCACATACGGCAGCAAAATACTGGCAAGTCAATGCGCAAGCAAGGCCTACTGCCCCCAAACCCAGCATAAACGCACCATGCGTGACGATGTAATGCACATCGCCCGTTTTCACACCCACGTCTATGATATCTGCCATCAGCAGCGGCACCATCAATTCCAGAATCGCCTCTGCCAATTTAAACACCGGGCCCAATACAAGCTGCATTCGATAACCTTTAAAATCTGGCCAAAGGGCCTTCATCGTATTCCCCCTCCCGGACATGGAACTTCTATTCCGGAAAATCTCATCTACCCCATTCGTTCAAACGGTTCCAGTATAGCAAAAAACAGGTTCTGCCGCAAGGCAGCGTGGCCGCCCGCCTTCATTAACTCTTTTGGAATATTGTCATTTCTAAACTCTCATGTTATACTTTTCATAACGCGGGCAGCTTTGCAACCGCACATATCAGCAAAAAGGGGGGTAGCCGAATGGCAGATGAAAAAGGTTCTGTCACAGCACAACGTCTTCAGCAGGCCATGGCTGCACGCCATTTGCGCCAGGCAGATCTCTGCCGTGCCACAGGCATCCCTAAAAGTGCTATGTGCCAATACCTGAAAGGGGATTTCAGCCCCAAGGCAGGCCGCCTGAGGCTTCTGGCCAAAGCGCTTTGCGTCAATGAAGCTTGGCTTTCTGGATATGAAGGCGCGCCCATGCATGCTCCCGCACCTTCCGGTGAAGAGTTGGACCCTCTGGCTGCCGAGTTATTCAGTGCATATATGGAGACAAAAGGCGCTCTTTCTGCTGATGATATTCAAGATGTTGCATTATTCATGCGCCTGCTTGCGCGGCGCAGGCGCCAACAGAACGGATAAAAAGAAGCCGGCGCAGGCACACAAATTGTGTGCCTGCGCCGGCTTCTTTGTTCTGCAGTTCACATGCGGGCATTGCATGATCTCACACATCCGTTTCTACCACGCGCAGATAACGCCGCAATGGATATTCCCCGTCGTGCGCCTCACCACACAGGCTGCGCGACATCTCCCCCGCACGCGTAATACGCACCAGACCACATCGCGCAAGTTCCTCTGCCAACACAGCCCGTTTGTTCGCTTCGCAAATCAATCCGACCGTTTGCAGTTTTCCCTTTTCTGCGCATAACACAGAAGCCATACGTCCCGCCGGAAGGCGCTTCACAAGGCAGCTTCCGAACATATCCGAAAGTTCCAGGCTATTATCTTCACAGGCAATAAGCTGACAGTGCGAACCTTGATAAACATGCCGCTCGCTGTTTTCCGGGCCAAAGGCTGCCTGCTCCAGTTCCGCTGTATACCGGCGCAGCGTGATCTGTGCGCGTGTGCCGATATCTTCCTGCGGTCCTTGCCGGGCTGCCGCGTCCAAAACAGGCAAAAACTCTTCACAGAATGCATGTATTTGGCCCATCTCCTGCGTATCCAGATAAATCACCTGACAGGAACTGCACAAAAGCTGACGTGTCTGCACGATGTGCCGGGCAAGGCAAGCCAATTCCTCCTGCTTGTTTTCATAACCAGATATGTAGGCAAAGCTGAGCCGATGGCCCCATTCGATCAGTTTTGCGCCCACAGGCGCCAGCCGGCGCACCGCGGCCACTGCCTCATCCCCGCCCCATACTACAATCCCATCGCTGCACTGCGCCATCTTTTGCATGGCATCTACATCACTGGAAGGGGTGTCAAACACATAGATATAGTCTGTCAAACCCGGCTCGATGCGAAGAAGTTCACAAATGATATCCACCGAAAGGCCGTTGTCTGCCTGCGGCAGCTTCAGAATATTGATATTACCCGTCATTAGCACTTCTGCC
>CAMBHV010000132.1 GCA_945867255.1 uncultured Clostridia bacterium | reverse complement strand
AGCCATACACACAGTCGATAGGCCCACAGGCTCGCAATCAAAATCAGGAATGGAAAAGACGGCAACCAAAGCCGATACCATTCGGCTTGCGCACCTACCACCGCGGTAACCATGGTAGCAAGCGTGCATCCCGCAAGGCCAAGGCCCATCCAATTGATTTTCTTTTTCACAGCCCACCAGGCAAAACTGTACACCAGTTCCACAAACAGGAACTGCAGCACCTGCACAACGCTTAAGTTGAACAAAAGCGTGCGCACACTTTGTCCAAATGCCGTGTAATACCATAGATGCACATAAGGCTGATCGTTCAAAAACGGTTCTTTCAAAAGCCTGCTCACTTTTGTGATGGTATAATCCGCCATGTCTCCCACATGATATTTCACCGTAGAGGAGGCATATCCCGCCCACTCGTCCGGATAGGCCGCTGTGATGTCTTCATACGCGCCCCAGGGCAGATATGATTCGTCCTCCTGGTTTTCCACCATCTTGTTCCACACGAACTCCGAAAGTTCAGGATACTCCGGGTTTTCTACAGAGCCGTTCAGCACAAGCATGTGCAAAAGGTTAATGTCCGTCACTACACTGAGTGTAAAACGCCCACAGCTGAAAAAATTGAACGTGCACCACGCCAGCACCCCTGCCAGGGAAATGGCCGTACCGGCAATTCCCCACAAAATGTGCCGATTTTTTTCTTTATCTTCCAGAAACCATTGCAGCACCCAGAACACGGCCAGCACCGGTATCAGATATAAAAAACCTGGGCGCAACAAAATCAGGAACAGTGTCAAAAGGCCTGTCCCCAGTGCATCACCCTTGCTGCGCTGCTCCAGATATCTTGCCAGAAGAAAAACAAGAAACACCACGCCGGATATAGACAATGACTCCGTCATCACCGTTGTCTCATATCCCACCACACCCGGTTGGCAACCAAACCATAACGTAAAAATGACAGCCAAATATTTTCGGTGTGTCACACGTACGATAGTATAATAAAAGGCACCCAACGCACACAGGGCAGCCAGGCTTTGCAGGCGTACCAGCACCATATTCATCAGCGGCTCTCCAAACAGAGCATTCAGCCCTGCCAGAAGCAGCGGATAAATAGGGGTTCGCAGGCCAGTCAGAATATTGCCAAGCTCTTTATATGTGGGAGAGTCTGCCGTTTCCGAATAAGGGCGAAGTGTGTGAAAATATACCACACGAAATAAAATAGCTGCCAGCAGCACATAGGTAAGCGGGTTTGTCAGTATCTTTTTCACACAGGTGGCCAGACGGCCGGAACGCGTCTGCTTTTCGTTCTGGTTTGTCATGAGAATCTCCTTTTTACTTCAGTTCCACCACCGTGACGCCGGCCTCGCCCTCGCCGTAGTTTCCAAGGCGAAAGCTTTTCACGCTGGGATGACGGCGCAAATGCTCATGAATAGCCTTGCGCAACGCGCCAGTACCTTTGCCATGAATCAGATACAAAGTTGTCTGGCCTGAAAGCACACCATTATCGATAAATCGATCTACTTCCATCAACGCCTCTTCCACCGTCATACCAAGCAGGTTTACCTCCATGCTGGCTGTGCGGCGGGCTGCCTCGCGTACACCATCTGTCTGCCGGCGCGGACGCGGTGTATAGATAGATGTCTTTTCCTGTTTTTGGAACTTAGGCGGTGCGGCCAGCTTGGAAAGCGGCACCTTCGTGCGCAGGATGCCTGCACGCACTTCCACAAGCCCTTCTTTATCCGGGCGGGAGGAAACGATGCCGGTTTTATCCAGTTCCACCAGGTATACTTCCTGACCGGGTTCTACTTTTTTCAGCGGTGTATAATTTTTTTGAACGGTATGCACTACATCGCTTTTCAAAAACAGTTTTTCAGAATCTTTACGGGCAATTTCGCGTGCGCGTGCAGCGCGCTGGCTGGCTGCGCGGTTTTTATCCTTTTCCAGCTTACGCAGTTCATCCAGCAGTTCGTACGCCTGTTTTTCCACATCTGCCGCCATGGCACGGGCTTTCTCCCGCGCAGCATCCAGCTCTGCCTGTCCCTGGCGAATCAACTTGTCGCGTTCTTCTTTCGCTTTACTCAGTGCGTCCTGTGCGGTAGCACGCAGGCGTTCCGCTTCCGCCTGCCCTTCTTTTAACTGCAGTTTCAAATCTTCCAGCTGAGAAAGCACTGTGTCAAATTTCTGATCTTCTGCAGAAAGATGCTGCTTTGCCCGCTCGATCACGGATGGCGCAAGGCCCAGCTTTTCACTGATAAGAAAAGCATTCGACTTGCCCGGCACACCCACGCTCAATTTATATGTGGGGCGAAGTGTATCGATATCAAACTCACAGGATGCGTTCTGCACACCGGGGGTCTCCAGTGCAAACACCTTCAGTTCTGAATAATGCGTAGTAGCCATGATGCGCGCGCCCTGTGCGCGCAGAGCCTCAATCACAGCAACCGCCAGTGCAGCACCCTCGGCAGGATCTGTTCCGGCGCCAAGTTCGTCCATCAGCACCAATGTGCCCTGTGCCGCAGCACGAAAAATCTCCGTGATATTCCGGATATGCCCGGAAAAGGTGGAAAGGCTTTGCTCTATGCTTTGTTCGTCTCCAATATCCACCAAAATGTCAGAGAACACACATACTTCGCTTGTTTCGTGCGCCGGAATCAGATATCCGTGGCACGCCATGGTGCACAAAAGGCCTGCTGTTTTCAGTGTAACGGTTTTGCCGCCCGTATTGGGGCCTGTAATAATCATCGTATCGTAGTTGACCCCCAACTCGATATCCACGGGCACCACCGTATCTGCCGGGATCAATGGATGGCGCGCACGTACAAGGCGAAAGGCAAAATCATCCCGTACTGTGGGCAGCATCGCCTTCTGTTCCAAAGCAAGCTTGGCTTTTGCCAATAGCACGTCCAAGTGCAGCATGGCGTCATAACCAAGGCTGAACATGGGCTCCAATTGTGCGGCTTGCGCGCTGAATGCAGCAAGAATGCGCTCGATCTCTGCCTGTTCTTGGTTGCGCAACTGTAAAATTTTGGCATTCGCCTCCACCACAGCTGTAGGTTCTATGAATAATGTGGAACCCGAAGATGACACATCGTGGATCACACCACCTACTTCTCCACGGTACTCCGCCTTCACAGGCACTACAAAACGGCCATTTCGAATGGATACAACGGCGTCCTGCAATACTTTGCCTGCCTGTTGAGACTTGGTCAATGCATCCAGTTTATCTCGGATGGAATTTTCCGCGCCACGAATCTTGCGGCGTATCTCATACAAGGTATCGCTTGCGGTGTCTGCCATTTCCGTCTCAGAAAGTATCGCTTGCCCAATCGCCTTTTCCAGTGTAGGCTGCGGTGTCATGGCGTAAAAGTGATCATCAACGCACAATGCATCATGGTCGGTAAGATGGTACCATGCCGTCAATTCGCGGAAATTGCGCAATGCGCGGGCCAACTCCAGCAATTCTGCCATGGAAAGCACGCCGCCCTTGCATGCACGGCTCACCACATTTTTCACATTTTCCACGCGGTCAAACCGTGGTGAGCCGTTTTTGATCAGCAGCGTTGTCATGGCGTCTGTCTGCGCCAGCTTGTCCCGCACATCCTGGGGTGTGTCGCCTGGCTGTTCCTGCAACAGCAAACCGCGCGCCTCCGGGCAAATAATGCCCTGCGCGGCGCGCGAAAGAATCTTGTCGAATTCCAGGGAATTTAAGTATTTGGGTTGCATGGGTCTCCTTCCAGATCTGCCCGTCCCTGCCCCAGGACGGAATGATAAAATTCCAACGTTTTAAAGGGCTTGTCCACACAATAGTGCACATATTGCTCTACTACGGTGCCAAGCCGGAAAAGACTGTTTTGTGCAATAGAAAAGCCAAATAGCTTTTCATCCTCACTGTAGGTAATATGGCGCATGGCCGCGAGGGCAGCCGCGTCCAAATTTGCGGAAAAGCCACGTTTTGCGGCACAGTCCGCACAATACAAAAGGCCTGTGGCCGCATCGAAGAAAAATGGGCCACCCTCATATTTCACACAGTCTGTACATGCCACAAGCCCCGGCAGAAAGCCAGCCTGTGTCAATGTGCGCAACTCATACACCGGTTTGATAAAATCGGCCGTACGCCTTTTTTCGCTCAGATAATATAAACAGTTCAAAAGCAGGCGAAGCTGAGCTGCAGCTTCGTCTCCCGTAGGCGAAAGTGTAGAGATGAACTCCGCACAATACATGGCAAGCGCCATATTCACTACATCTTCATGCACACCCCAAAACACTTCGCGCACTTCAGCTTCATCCACCACATACATGGTACGGCCTTCGAACAGCGTAAATTCTGAATAGCAGAAAAGGCCCGTTGCACTATGCAGTTTGTTTTTCAGGCGCAAACTTCCCTTTGCCATGGCTGAAACAATACCCGTTGGCGTCAGGATGGAAAGCACCCTGTCTGCTTCACCTGTTTTCGTTGCACGCAGCACCAGCCCCATTGTTGTTGTCTGCATGCTGCGCCTCCCTTTCCTGCGCCGTGTGCGCCCGCCTCATAATCCAGATATGTTCCTACGGTACCGGTACATTTAAAGCGTTTTCTGTAATGGTTTTCCTTTATGGCAACCGTCTGCGCCGCCAGCATAAGCGATATCGTTTGCCGTATTATAAAAGCCAAATGTATACAAAATTTTTCCGGCCTCAGGGCTGGCGAAAACCAAAGTTATTCAAAAGCACATCGTTGTCGCGCCAGTCATCCTTGATTTTCACCCAGCACTGCAAATTAACCCGTGCATCCAAAAACTGCTCACACTCCAGGCGCGCCGCACTGGCTATCTTCTTCAGCATAGCGCCGCCCTTTCCGATAATAATACCCTTATGGCTTTTCTTCTCGCAATAGATGTTAACATCAATATCGATGATATCCTGTGCCGGTCGCTCTTTAAAGCGCTCCACCGT
>CAMBHV010000131.1 GCA_945867255.1 uncultured Clostridia bacterium | reverse complement strand
CAGTTTAACAGATTTTTGGGGAATTTGCGACTGCACTTACAGGGTACTACTCCAACCCTTTTTGAAAGATGCCCATGGAGGATCAAAATTGTGTGCCCAAAAATGTTATCGTGCAGCAGAAATGCACACGATGCATCGCTGAAAGATGTGCCGAAATAATCGAAAGATCCGGGCAGGCTCATTGTTCCATCGCAATGCAAATGTTGGGTGGCACAGTATCTTCTCTGCACGGGAATGGCCCAATATCCGTGCGAAGCAAGGGCACAAAAGATATGGAATCCACCACAAAACATGTGGGAAACAGCAAGCACTTTACCTTTTGTCAGCCGCTTGCTGGCCGCAGAAAAATGTTTGGCCACGGGTGAACACTTCAGTGTTTACATATTTTGATGCCAAAACGTGGGATGCACGAATACATCTCATGTAACAAGAACTATCGCATGGAAGAATACTTGCCGAAGCCGAATCTATAGACAAAATCATATGCGGTGCTTGAGTATATGCATAAAAGCCTCCGCATCGGTTTTCCGATGCGGAGGCTTTTTGTATAAGCGTTGAAGTGGGCAAAGCATTTTTTCACACTGTCTGTTAAAATTCCGGTTCTTCCTGCCAAGTGCGCACATGCAATCTTACACGCAATCTGCTTGCCAGAAGCTGCCGGTAAATATTTCGTAAGGCCTCGCACAGGTCTTCCGGCTGCATACCGGCAGGGCGTGCATACGTGATGATGCGATACGTAACACCGTATACGCGAGATTTCACCGGCTCCAGCACAAAACCGTGCCGCGCATAAAAGTGCATACGCCGCAGCCTCAGTGCGTCATTTTGCCCGCCGTCCGGTGCCTCCACCTCGCCCATTATCATGGCAGGGGCAAGTTGAGCCTGCAGGCGGCACAAAAACTCGCCACCCAAGCCTCTGCCACGCGCGGCCGGCAGTGTTGCAAGATAATCCAAAAAGCGGATAGAACCATGACAAAAGAAAAATGCATAACTGTACAGCTGGTCGTTTTCATACAGCCCAAACCCTTCGTATACACCCGCATGGATCTGCCGCTGGATACTATGCCAGGAGCGGATCTCATCTTTTGGGAACGCCTCGGGAAACAGATGGGTATGAATCTTATGCATTTCTGCTTCGCTCAATTTACGGATCTGCTGCATGGGATATATTCCTTCCTGTTGGGACGGGCTTACGCCGCATGTTCCGTGCACATGGCGGGCATTGCGTCCGCTTTATAATAACCCGTTTTCATGGACGGGCAGCCTGGCGAGGCTAAAAGCCCTGTTTCGGTGCAATAGTTCGCCTGCACCACACCGTCCGCGGTGGGGAACTGCTTGGTCTCCAACCCGTTTTGCGCCTTCTGCATAACCCAGCGCCAGGCACGGATAGGCGCCGATGGTCCTGTGTGAGTATCCACTGTAAAGCCGGAATCATATCCGTACCAGGTTGCAGTAACATAGTACGGAGTAAGGCCTACAAACCAGTAATCGCGGTTATCCGACGTAGTGCCCGTTTTCCCAATAGAATCCATTGCGCCCGACACCGAATATCCACTGGCCGTTCCTTTGCCTTCCATCACACCGCGCAGAAGCCGGTTCATCACATACGCAGTGTCTTCGTCCAGCACACGCCGGCTCTCCACCTCCGGTTCCAGAAGAAGCTTTCCATAGCCCGTTTGTACGCTTTCATAGCAGTGAGGGGTTGTGTATATCCCGCCGGAGCCAAACATCATATAGGCAGCCGCCAATTCATAAGGCGTAACACCGTATGTAGAAGAGCCCAGAACCATAGGCCCGGCATCCTTATCCTGCGGTACAAACGTGGTGATACCCAACTCCTTTGTAACGAAGTTGTAGATATTTCCGATACCAGCCTCTTCTCCCACGCGCACCGCAATGGTGTTCACGCTTTCTGCCAATGCGTCTGCCACGCAGATATCTTTCTGGGTATACACCTGTGTCACATTGGCGGGCCATGGTTTCATCTCGCCTGTTTCTTCGTCTTCTACTTCGCGCACATAGTCATCCAGGAACATGCTGGACCAGTTGATTTTATCCTGTTGCAATGCAAGCGCATAGGCACCGATGGGCTTCATGGTACTACCCACCTGACGCACAGCGTCTGTGCCACGGTTGAATACGCGGCTTCCCTCTTTTTCATCCAATCCGCCCACCACTGCACGCAGGCGCCCCTCGTAATCCAAGGTAACCATGGCCGCCTGTGTTAATTCCGTCACCTGCTGGGTAACAGGCTGTCCATTCTCGTCCACAACGCGTTGGCCGTTCTCGTCATATACATATGCCGTAGTCTGTACACCACCGCGCGGGAAGAAACCTCCCTGTGTCATCCCCTGCTCCATTGCATCCTGCAGTTGCGGATCTACCGTAGCGTAGATGCGAAGGCCGCCATTATACAGCAGGTTCGTGGTGGATGCCCTATCCAGACCATATTCATCCATCAGGTCATCCGAAACATCTTCAATCAACTTATCAGTAAAATAACTGGTGACCTGTGTCTTTTTCACCTCTACCGTTCCCGGCGACGTGGTAAGCGGCTGAGCCGTTGCCTCGTTATATTCCTGCTCCGTAATAAAGCCCTGCTGCCACATCTCATACAGGATATAATCCCGCCGGGCAATGTTATTGTCCGGATTTGTAAGCGGGTCGTATCGTGAAGGATTTTTGGTAATGCCTGCAAGGCTGGCGCATTCGGCCAAAGTCAATTCGCTGACAGGCTTTCCAAACAGCTTTTTGCTTTCTGCCTGCACGCCTGCCGTATTGCCTGTAAACCCGGCCACGTTCAGATAGGCCTCCATGATCTCTTCTTTGGAATATTCCTGCTCCAGCATCAGTGCGCGCCATATTTCGCGCACTTTGCGCAGATACCCGGAAATACCATCGTCGCTTTCGTCACGCGTCAAGTTCTTCACTACTTGCTGTGTGATGGTAGAGGCACCCTGTTTGATGCCATCTTCTCCGCCAAGATACGTGCCCGTCAGCATGTGCTTTATTTCATTTAACACCGCAAATGTCGTGCGTTTCCAGTTTACACCATGATGCTCGTAAAAATCCTGATCTTCTACCGCAATGAAAGCGTTGATCAAATTTTGCGGCACATCCTCAATATCGACCCATTCCTTCTGCTGTGTGCTCTCAAGGCGCGCATACTCCACCCACTGGCCGCTGGTATCCTGCGCATAGATCACCGTTGCGTCCTTGTGAGGCAACTGGGCAATGTCCAGCCACAAAAAGTCATTTTTCGTGGCATAGGCAAGGTAACCGCCCAGTGCTGTACCCACGCACAGCATCAGCACGGCTGCCATCGCCAGCAGCACTTTCCAGGTACGCCACTTGTGCCTGTGTTCCTTGCCGCGCGGCTGCCTGTTTTGCGGTGTCGTATGCCTCTGAGGCCGAGACGCGCGAGATGGCCCGGTGCGCCCATCCGCATTCTTTGTCCCTTCCGCTTCCTGTTCCAGCACAAAAAAAGGCTCCGGCTCCACGCCGGACTGCCGGGTGGTGTAAAATGCCGCCTCATTCAGGGGCACCGCCTGCTGCGAAGGCTGGCCGGCCGATGCTTTTGAAACACGATGTGCTCTGTTATCCTTGTGCGCAACCTGCGCACGAATAGATGTGCTTTCTTGAAATGCTTCTTCGCTCAGCGGCACGCTGCCCTGCGGCAGGGCCTGCCCTGTCTGTGCATTCTGGCGCAATGGCTGGGCCATTCTGCGCTCAGGCGCCGGCCCGTCATGCAGTGCCGTAAATACGGCGTCTTCCTCTTCCTGCGAAAGGTTATGAAATGCAGCTTCATCCAGCGGCACGGCACATGGGGCCTTACCGGGCCTCACCGTTCTTGCACCCTCTTGCGGCTGCGGCGGGCGGACTTCCCTGTCTTTTTCATCCATCATGCGGCATTCCCCCCTTTCCCGCCATACTTGCTGAAACTCTCTTTATTTCAACGGTATACCATGTTTCATTTCTTCAACGAACGGCGTGTACCGTCCGGCTCCACCACCACAGTGCTGTCCAGCTGAGCGCGCAGAGATGCTTTCATTGCATCGATGTACTCTCTGCGCAAACGCGCCTGCTCCTCTTTTTCCAATGGCGTAAGGCCCAGCTGCCTGCTTTTTTTTGCCAATTCATTGATCCGTGCAATTTTCTCCTGCGTCATAAGGCGCTCTCCTTTGTTCAGGGCATGCCCCAAGCTTTTGCTTTACCTGCTCAGGCAAGCCCGAGTATCATAAAGGTTTTTGATTATTATACCACATCTGGGCATCGGCCGCACACCTGATACTCTTTTGTAAACAAACACGAATGCCCGCTTCATCCCCGTGGGGGGAAGCGGGCACCCGTGTTGTTGTGAAAGAAGAGGAAAAACGTGTAGATTTATGTAGAAACCTTCGGCTAGGCCGAAAGATTGCCAGTTGCCGCCGGGCGGCCTCTCTGCAAAGCAGCATAACAGGCGGCCCGGCTTGTTTTGTTCCCTTGTGCAGCGGGCATCCGCCCGCACACGGTTTCAGGGTTAAGCCCCGGCGCACATTTGGCAGCGGAGTTCCGCACGCCGCGCGCAGAACAAGTGCACATGGCGCTTGGCGGGGGGCTTTGGCCTTGCGCTTTCCTATGTGATGTGCCCTTGTGGCAATTATGATATTACAGGAATATTGTGAATAAACTTTGATAGAAGCCTGAAAAGTTTGAAAATAATACACGTGAAAAATGTGAGAAGTGCCCGATGCCGGAATCTGTAAAATGCACCGACGCACACGGATAAAATGTGCTATAATAAAGCAGATACTTAAAAAAGGGCGGATCCATCATGGCAGAAAACTTTATGCTGGAAATGAAGCATGTATTACAGCAGCTTGGCACGCGCAGGCCCAAGCTGCTGCTGCATTCGTGCTGTGGCCCATGTTCCAGCTCTTTACTGGAA
>CAMBHV010000130.1 GCA_945867255.1 uncultured Clostridia bacterium | reverse complement strand
ATATAGCCTGCTTCACGCATCAAATCCTCATTAACCAACCGTACCGACTTCTGTGCAGCTGCCATCAGACGGCGAAGGCCCGGCGCTTCCGCCTGCTGTGCCAGCTGCCTTGCAATATTTTCCTGGGCAGCCTTTCCTGCGGCTAAAGAATTGGCCTGTGCCACCACCTGGCCTTCCTTTTTTTGCTGAGGCGGGTATTGCGTAGGCACCATAGAAATTGCACCACTGGGGCAGGCATCGGCACACATACCGCAACCAATACATTTGTCCGCATCAATCACACTGTTCTCCGTATCTGTGGCGCCCGTGGGGCAAACATACAGGCACAAACAGTCTTTTGTGCACAAACGAAGATTTCTTACAGCAATTTGTTTCATACTCTTAGCGCCCCCCTTCCACCTTTTCAAATTTCCATGCAGGAACTTTGCACACCGGGCACAATTCCGGGGCCTTTTCCCCTACATAAATAAACCCGCAAACCGTGCACACCCACACATTGGTGTTTTTCAGAAATTCTTCGCCCTCTCTTTGATAACGGCTGAGCAATGAATCCAGCATGCGCGTAACCTTTTCACCCCACACGCAAATGCGCTGTGTGCCGCGGTCTTTTACAGCCTGTGCCTCTGCGCGCAGCGCAGGGTAACCTTCATCCAGATCTTTCCGGATCAGCTCCATCAGTTTTTCCACGCTGGCATCCGGGACAGGTGCCGCAGCGGCAGTGAAATAGTCCGCCAGCTGCTGGAACAGTGCTGCCTCACGGGCTAAGTACTGTTTTTCGCAGCCCCTTGCCAAGTTGGAACACACCGCGGCCAATTCGCCCGCAGACAATTCTTTCATCTCGGCATCCACATGGGAGGCCGGTGTCACTTGTGGCTGAACATTCTGCTTCTGCGGTGAGAAAGCACTTTTATCTGCCCCGCACAAAGGGCATGTCCAGCTTGCTGGCAGCTCCTGGAACAGCGTATGTTCCTTTTCTTCGTCATATATATATCCGCAAATCCCACAAACCCATTTATTCATTCCGTCTCCTCCCTTCTTTATGACATCACTTCGATCTGTATAGGTGGTATGAAGCATTTTGTGTGCGATCTCGCTAAGCGGCTGGCCATAAAATGCTTCATATACCTGCCTGATTTCTGGGTTTTCATGGCTTTTGCGCAACGCCATGGTGCCATCCCGATGATACAGTGCCTTCATTCTGGCTTTTCGGATATCATCCGCACTTTTTGCCAAGTCCTTCGGCTGCCCGCCGCCACCAATACAACCGCCTGGACAGGCCATCACTTCTATAAAATGATACGGGCTGTTTCCCTGTTTCATGCTGTCCAGAAAATTGCGCGCGTTTGCCGTTCCATACACCACGGCAACATGCACAGCCATATCGCCCATTTGAACATAGGCATCCCGAACGCCCTCATATCCCCGAACAGGCTGTAAGTTATAAAGCTCTTCCGGTGCAGGATTTCCCGTGACATATTCATAAGCCGTGCGGAGGGCGGCTTCCATGACACCGCCGGTGCTGCCAAAAATGACGCCTGCTCCGGATGCCTGCCCCATAACGGAATCATAAGCGGAATCACGCAGTGTATCCCACCGGATGCCCGCATCCTTGGCCCAGCGTGCCAGTTCCCGGGTGGTAAGTACATGATCCGTATCACGCAAACCATGCAAACCCCAATAATCCGCAGCCGCGTGCATCTCCTCTCGGCGCACTTCAAACTTTTTAGCAGTACAAGGTGTCAGGGCTACATGTACAATGTTCTCGGGTGCAATCCCCATTTTTTTTGCGAAATATGTTTTCACCGTAGCGCCTTGCATGCCAATGGGGCTTTTTGCAGTGGACAAATGGGGAAGAAGCTCTGGGTAATAGATTTCGGCAAAATGCACCCACGCAGGGCAGCAACTGGTAAACTGCGGCAATGGCCTATCCTTTTGTGTGATACGCCGAACCAGCTCGCTTGCTTCTTCCACCACCGTAAGATCCGCAGCAAAGTTCGTATCCAACACATAATCTGCGCCCAGTGCACGCAGCAGCGCCACCATTTTCCCTTCCACAAAGGTACCCGGCTCCATGCCGAACGCTTCGCCCAGTGCCACACGCACAGCAGGGGATGTGCTGAACACCACCACTTTATCCGGCGTATTCACCGCTTTTTGTACTGCTGGGCACTCATCCCGTTCGGTAATACTATCCACCGGGCACACATTGGCGCACTGGCCACAGTAAATACATACCGCTCTGCCTTGCGTTTCTTCCAGCGTATACGTGCCGTGCACACCCATCATTTGTGTACACACTTGCTTACACATTCCGCACCGGATGCACGCATCCTCCCTGCGCACAATGCTGGGGTTATCTTCCTCTATGGGCACTCGAACCGACAATGGCAAATGTTCCAGTTTACTCACTTTCCTTTCTTTTCCTTTCTATCAGTTGCGCATTCATCGCACAGATACAACAGTTTTAAATCATATGCCAGGATGGGAAACCCCACCTGCTTTTCCAACTGATCGGTCAAATCTGCAAGGTCCATATCCACCAATCTGCCGCACTTCTTACATACAAGATGGTCGTGCCGCACAACACGGTCATAGCGGTCCGGCATACCTTCCACCGTCACTTTGCGGATTTTCTCTTCACCCCACAAGCGATTCAGATTGTTATATACCGTGGCAAGGGCTACTTGCGGGTATGTTTGCCGAAGTACGTCAAATATTTGCTCCGCTGTCATGTGACTTCGTGTGGTCTCTATAATCTCCAAAATTTTCTTTGCATATTTCGTCATATAACCTTTTCCGGCTTTCATTTTTAGAATTATTCTAATTCTCATTATATCTTTTTATTCTAAAAAATCAAGCGCTACATCATTCTTTGTATTGTATAAATTCATATCAGACATTCAAAGCGGTCGCAACTGGGTTTCTATGAAGTTTTTGTCATTTATAATGCCAACACAAGGTCAGACTATCACATGAAGATCCTCTGTGAGTCGGGCCTTGTGGCCAGCCGCCCGGATGGGAAATGGACGCATTACCGGCTGGATCCAGCTGGCAGGGAAGTGGCTATCCGGCTTTTGAAAGAGCTTACTACTCCGGTTGGAGAACAGGCTACCACCGGCACTGTATGAAACAAAAACGCCATCGAAACCGATGGCGTTTTATCCAGACATATCCATCACAGTTTTGTGATATATTAAAATGCTGTGAGGTTTTCTTATGGGGGTATGGAGATTTCTTCAAGATCAGATATTGGGTATGAAGTGGCTTAATGCATTGGTTGGGGCAGGATTATCCGCTTTGGGTATGGATGTAAATGGGCGGATCGGCCGCAGTGTTCAGTTCTTCCTTTATGATGTTGTGAAGATTACAATTTTGTTATGTGTTTTGATCTTTGCCATTTCCTATATCCAAAGTTTTTTCCCGCCAGAGCGAAGTAAACGCATTCTGGGGCGCTTTCATGGAATATGGTCCAATCTCGCGGCCGCTTTGCTGGGAACTGTAACACCTTTTTGCTCCTGTTCTTCCATTCCCTTATTCATTGGCTTTACCAGCGCCGGCCTGCCTTTAGGGGTGACCTTTTCCTTTCTGATTTCTTCTCCCATGGTAGACTTGGGCAGCCTGGTTCTTCTGACGAGCATTTTTGGTGTGCGGGTAGCTTTCATTTACGTGATACTGGGGCTTACGATTGCCATCATAGGCGGCACACTGATTGACAGATTCCATATGGAACGATATGTGGAAAGCTTTGTCTTGTCGGCTACTCGCGTAGATATCGAAGCCCCGAACCTGACTATCCGGGAACGACTGCTTTATGCCAAAGATCAGATGCTGGGAACCTTCAAAAAGGTGTTCCCGTATATTTTGATTGGCGTGGGCATTGGCGCAGTGATTCACAACTGGGTACCGGAACCGTGGATCCAGCGCATCTTAGGCAGTGAGAATCCTTTTGGCGTTGTGTTGGCCACCATCGTGGGCATCCCCATGTATGCAGATATTTTCGGCACGATTCCCGTGGCAGAAGCGCTGTTGGGGAAAGGTGCTCAGTTGGGCACGGTATTGGCCTTTATGATGGCTGTCACCACCTTGTCTCTCCCTTCTCTCATCATGCTGCGTAAAGCGGTAAAGCCAAAATTACTGGCTTTGTTTATTGGCATCTGCACCGGAGGCATTATTCTGGTAGGATATCTATTTAATGGTTTTCAATTTATTTTGGTATAACAGGAGGTTCTTATGAAACTATTTCACAGAAACACAAAAGAAAACAAAGAGAGCAGCTGTCAACATTCAGAGCACACGCTCCGGGCGGAGAACACGCAAACAGGCGCCTCCATTAAGGTATTGGGCTCTGGTTGCGCTGCATGCAATGCTCTGGAACAGGCCGTCCAGGCTGCATTATTGGAACTGGGCATGGATGACAACATTGATCATGTGACCGACTTTGCCCAAATTGCATCCTATGGCGTCATGACCACACCGGCCCTTGTGATAGATGGCAAGGTGGTATCCTACGGCAAGATTCTGACCAAAGAAGAAGCCACAAACCTAATCCGGAAAAACCGAAACCTGATGTAAGCCAGCACCCTCCGGCGCCCAAGGAAAAACAAACTGACTGATTTGAAATCAATCTAAAAATGATTCTTGGCCGGCCAAAACGCATACAAATATCCGTATGGGAAACCAACCAAAATGGCCAGCCAAAAGCATCTGTACTTCTTTATGTTCTCACTGTTGCAAAAAAAGGCATTGTACCATCTTTTTTATCTCTGCCTCAACCATAGCCACAGCGAAATCTGCATCGGCCAAATCCACCTCCACCGGCAGGCGCACCAGATAATCCATATGGGCCGGATCTTCGGCTATTTCCATGGGTAAAGCGTTTGCTATCATCTGCGAAGCCCATCGGCATTGTGCTGTACGGTTCACGCCGGACAGCCATATTTC
>CAMBHV010000129.1 GCA_945867255.1 uncultured Clostridia bacterium | reverse complement strand
TCCCTTCTAATCTTCTACTGCTGCGATCAGTTCTACTTCACAAAGTACATTCTTTGGAAGTGTCTTTGCTGCCACACAGCTTCTTGCCGGTTTTGATGTGAAATATTTTGCATATACTCCGTTAAATGCCGCAAAATCATTCATATCCGCCAAAAAACACACGGTCTTTACCGCATCTTCCAGCCCAAGGCCCGCCGCGGCAAGCACTGCGGCCAGGTTTTTGCAAACCTGATGTGTCTGGCCGGCAATGTCCTGCGCCGCCAGAAGGCCTGTGGCAGGGTCCAGCGCGATCTGTACGGAGGTGAAGACGAAGCCGCCCGCCTCAATCGCCTGAGAATATGGCCCGATCGCCGCCGGGGCCTGTTCGGTTTGGATCTTTGTGTTCATCGCGATTCTCCTTTTCCTTTTTATACAATCTTAAACCCTTCCTCACGCAGGGATCTTGTGATGAGGTTGACATGCGCGTAATCTCTTGTTTCCATTTCTATGCGCAGGAAACATCCGTTCACGCTTTCCGTGTTGCCCTTTTCATAGTGCACGCCGGTGACATTGCCGCCGCAATCTGCAATGATACGCGAGATCTCCTTGAGCTGGCCGGGCTTATCGATCAGCTCGATCAGCAAACTGGAAGAGCGCCCGGAGTTCAAAAGGCCTCTGTCGATCACGCGGGAGAGGCTGGTGACGTCGATATTGCCGCCGGATACAATGCTCACCACGCGTTTGCCTTTCAAGGGGAACTTGTCAAACATCACTGCTGCCACCGATGCAGCGCCCGCGCCCTCTGCGATCATCTTCTGCTTTTCGATCAGTGCCAGGATGGCGCTGGCCACTTCGTCATCGCTGACCAGCGCGATGTCATCCACATATTCTTTCACAAGAGCGTATGTATTTTCGCCCGGCTGCTTCACGGCGATGCCGTCCGCAATGGTGTGCACGGTGTCCAGGCATTCGATGGCGCCGTCTCTGATGGAATTGTACATGCTGGGTGCCCCTGTCATTTGCACACCATATACCTTGACAGAAGGGCGGATGTGCTTTGCCGTGTAGGCAATGCCCGAAATCAGCCCGCCGCCGCCCACAGGCACCACAATGGCGTCGATGTCGTCCAGCTCGTGAAAGATCTCAAGGGCGATGGTGCCCTGCCCCGCAATGACGTTTTCGTCGTCAAACGGGTGCACGAAGGTGTAGCCTTCGCTCTCCTGCAGTTCCAGGGCCTTTTGGTATGCGTCGTCGTAGCAGCCCTCCACAAGGCAAACCTGCGCGCCGTAACTTTTGGTGGCCTCCACCTTCGAAATGGGGGCGGTGTCCGGCAGACAGATCAATGACTTGATCCCATTTTTGGAAGAGGCAAGCGCCACACCCTGTGCGTGGTTTCCCGCCGAACAGGCAATCACACCCCGCTGCTTTTCTTCGTCGGACAACATGGCGATCTTATAAGCAGAACCTCGCACTTTGAACGAACCGGTGATCTGCAAATTTTCCGGTTTCAGGTATAGCTCACAATCCGGTGCAAGGCCGTACGCCCTTGTCACACTGGTTTCCCGGATGATGTTTTTCAACACCGTCTGGGCATGAAACACTTTGTCTAGAGATAGCATATCTTTCCGCCTTTCCTTGTGTGAGATGTTGCGCTTCAAGGCAAATAAAAAACCCGCCTCAAAGCCTTTGCTTGCTTTGAGACGGGTATAAAATAAATCTATACTCGCGGTACCACTCAAATTGCGAACCTTTCGTTCGCCACCTCTTCGAAGTCTAACAACTTCTATGCACTAACGCAGCATTCACGGGAAACGCCTACTGGGTGTAAACCTTTGGGGCTTCCGGCTCAGAAGGGATGGGAATTCCTGTTGCGCTTTATCGGGCTCGCAGCGCCCCCGACTCTCTGGGAAAGTGCCTGCAGGTTCCGTCTTCATCAACGCCTTTACGTTTCGAAGTCTATCAACCTCTATGCGTTAACGTGGCATACACGGGGCGCCCTACACACCTTGTGGCTTCAGGTTTCCAGCTCGGAAGGGAGAGGCCCGGGCGCCCACATGCCGGTTTACACCACCCACCGGCTCTCTGCCATGCGTTTTCGCCCTAGCCATTCTTCGTCTTTGCTTTTCATATTTATTAAATTTTCGTAATTTTAGCATATCAAAACCGCATCGTCAAGGGATTTTGAAAAGAATTTCTTTTATATTTATAAATTTTCATGCACGGCCGGGCGTCGCCGCGGCAATGTACAGCCGCAAAAAAACAACTTTCGCACTTGTGTGCAGGCCATGAGATATGGTATTGTATATAGATGTGAGAATCTGATAACGGCCCGTGCGCATGTGCGTGCGGCAAAGCGGCAATCAATACAATGTGGGGGCAGGAACAGATGATTAGGCAGGGGTTCGACAACGCGCTGTTTATTCAAAAGCAAACGCAACATATCACCGAACGCATTTCGCAATGGGGCGGCAAACTGTATCTGGAATTTGGCGGCAAACTGTTTGACGATTATCATGCCGCGCGGGTGCTGCCGGGTTATGATGCCAACGGAAAAATCAACCTTCTGCACGAAATGCGCGATCAAACCGAGATCATTTTTGCCGTCTCGGCCGATGACATTGAAAAAACGAAGGTACGTGCCGACCTTGGCATCAGCTATGACATGGAAGTGCTGCGTCTGATCGACGATATCACACAGATGGGCATCGCGGTAAACAGTGTGGTCATCACCAAGTATACCGGCCAGCCTGCAGCAGACGGCTTTGCCAGCAAGCTTACCACGCGTGGGGTAAAAAACTATATCCACCGGCCCATCAAGGGCTACCCAACGGATATCGACTTCATCTGCTCGGATGAAGGCTATGGCGCCAACCCCTATATCGAGACCACAAAGCCTCTTGTGGTGGTGACGGCGCCGGGCCCCGGCTCCGGCAAACTGGCCACCTGCCTGAGCCAGGTGTACCACGAGATCCGCATGGGCCGGCGTGCAGGGTATGCCAAGTTCGAGACATTCCCCGTGTGGAACCTGCCCTTGAAACACCCGGTAAACCTTGCCTACGAGGCCGCCACGGCGGACCTTGCCGACGTGAATATGATCGACCCGTTCCATCTGGAAGCCTATGGTGAGACAACGGTAAACTATAACCGCGACGTGGAAGCCTTCCCCATCGTGCGCAACATTCTCTCGCGTATTTCGGGTGAAAACGCACCCATTTACCGTTCGCCCACCGATATGGGTGTAAATATGGTGGGCTACGCCATTACAGACGACGAAGCCGTAAAGCATGCATCCGGCCAGGAGATCATCCGCCGCTACTTCAAGGCCCTGTGCGACCAAAAACAGGGCAAGGGCAAGCCGGACGCCGTGGACAAGATCAAACGCATCATGCAGGAAATGGGCCTTTCCGTGCTGGACAGGCCCGTGGTTGCACCCGCGCTGGAAAAACAGAAAGCAGCCGGCGTTGCCGCCACTGCCATTGAACTGCCGGACGGCAAGATCGTCACCGGCAAAGCCAGCAACCTGATGAGCGCGTCTTCCTCCTGCGTGTTGAATGCCATCAAGGCCCTGGCCGGCATTGATGATTCCCTGATGTTGATCAGCCCCATCGTACTGGAACCCATCCTGAAATTGAAGATCAACATTCTGGGCAGCCGTTCCAGCGTGCTGAAAGTGGACGATGTGCTGGCCGCCCTTGCCATCACGGCCGCCACCAACACCATGACGGCGCGTGCCATGGAACAGCTGCCTCGCCTGCGCGATTGCGAGATGCATTCTTCCCGCATGCTGCATTCCGGCGATGAAGGCACGCTGCGCAAGTTGGGTGTGCGCCTTACCTGCGAGGCCGAATTCCCCTCGAAAGACTTGTATTTCTAAACTTTTACCCGCGCAGCGTCATTTTCGCTGCGCAGGCATTTTGACACACAGCACAATACAAAAAGACAAAAAGGCCCCGGCAGTGAAACGTGCCGGGGCCTTTTTCCATGCTCGCACATAGATTCATATAAAGGTTCGCTTCCGGCGCTGCGGGCCTTAAGCGCCTGTTTCCGTCTTCCTTTTTTGGCAGCTTGCGCATGCAGCACGCCATGCCTTTTGTAAGCCCATCTTATCAGAAATAAGGCTTCCAAGCCGCGCGCAGCTTTTCCATTGTCCAGGCGGCATTGGCAGGGCTTGTACTGGGCAATTTCACCACTTCTATACCCGGCAGGGCATGATATTTCCTGCACAAAGCGTATGCCGCAGCGCCATTGCACAGAACCCGGCGGATGGGTGCTGTGCTGCACAGCCAGGCAAGGTCCGTAGGGATCACATCCCGGATTGTGGCATCCTGCGCACCGGTGATCGTGCACTGCTGCACAGTGTCCCACAAAGCAAGGTCATGCGAACACACAAGGGCTGTTTTTTCCTGCGTGGTACGAGGCACCTGCTCTTCCAGAAGCCCGGCCAGCAGCGGCCAGAACCGGTTGCGCGGATGCCCGTAGTAAAAATTCTGTTTTCTGCTTTCCGGGCTGGGCCAGGTGCCCACGATCAGGGTGTGGCTGTGCGGGGTCCACACCGGGCCAAAGCGCTCATACGCCATGGGGCATGTCATCCTGCGCCTGTTCCTCGCGCAGTGCACGCAGGATGTGCTGGCTGAAAAACTGCGCCGCACCATCGTCCTGCGCAGGGGGCGCGAGATGGCTTGCAGCCGCCTTTGCCTCCTGGCAGCCGTTTTCCATAGCCGCAGAGAGGCCGGCTTTTTCCAGAAGGCACACATCACCCGCGCCGTCCCCAATGGCGGCGGCCTGCTGCCAGGGAACGCCCCACTGTTCCAGAACGTTCTGAACGGTCAATGCCTTGTTGATCTGTTCCGAAAAGATATCCCACTTGCCGGGCGCAAACGGCACAAAACAAAGCCCAAGATGGCCGTAACGGGCCTGAAACGCCTGCACGGCCTGCGGCGTCAGAAAGGCGCAGGCACCATACGGCATACCTTCCAAATGCTTGTTCTGGTCTTGCCCGTCAAACAGCCATGGGCGCTGATTATCTTC
>CAMBHV010000128.1 GCA_945867255.1 uncultured Clostridia bacterium | reverse complement strand
CCAGCGTAGCTTTGCGGGCATGGCTTGCCGGTATCACTTTGTGGGTGAGGGAAAAGACGGTTATGTGCACGCGCTGGAAACCTTGAAGCGCGATGTCGAGGGCAGCCTTGTCATCCTGCACGCCATGCCGCGCAGCGAGTGGGAGGCATGCCAGGAAGCGGGCAGCGTGGGCGCGCAGCTACCGGAAGGGGCGTTCCTGCACTGTTCTCCGGTGGAATATTTCTGGCGTGTGGCGCCGGCCCACTATGCAGACGGCGGAGACTATGTGCTTTTGTGCATCGATGTAAAGAAGGTGCCCGCGCCTGTGAAGTGGGAGGCTGGGCCACATAATCCCAGCCGGTATTACCCGCATATTTACGGTGAACTTCCTGTTTCGGCTGTTTCGTCCGTGTTGACTTTGCATATGGACAGCCGCGGGCAATTTATAAAAAACCCGGAGCTTTCCGGCTATGAAAACCGTTGAATACAGAGTGGATAAGAGGGGGAGACGAAAACCATGATCATCAGTACAAAACGCGGCACACCGCAGGCGGAACTTGAGCGCATCATTCATGAATTCGAGGCGCAGGGCCTTTCCGTCACCATGATCCGAGGCACGGATTACAACGTGTTTGGCCTTGTGGGCGACACCACCGTGCTGGACGAACGGCGCATTCGGGCAAACCCATACGTGGAGAACGTGCAGCGTGTGTCCGAGCCGTACAAAAAAGCCAACCGCTTATTCCATGAGGCGGATTCCGTCATCGACGTGGCGGGCGTGAAGGTGGGCGGCCGTGAAAAGATCGCCATCATTGGCGGCCCGTGCAGTGTGGAGAGCAAGGAGCAGATACTTAGCGTGGCCCAGAAGGTAAAGGCGGCGGGCGCCAGCATGCTGCGTGGCGGTGCCTACAAGCCGCGCACTTCGCCCTATGCATTCCAGGGTCTGGGCACCGAGGGGATTCTGGATCTTGTGGCCGCGCGCGAGGCCACGGGCCTGCCCATTGTAAGCGAGCTGATGAGCGAGCACGAGATCGACGAGTTCGAACAGTATGTGGACCTTGTGCAGATTGGCGCGCGCAACATGCAGAATTTCCGTCTGCTGAAAGCGGTGGGTGCTATGAAGAAGCCGGTGCTGCTTAAGCGTGGGCTTGCCAATACGATTGAAGAATGGATCATGAGTGCGGAATACATCATGGCGGGCGGCAACGAAAACGTCATTTTGTGTGAGCGCGGTATTCGCACGTTTGAAAAATATACCCGCAACACGCTGGACCTTTCGGTGGTACCCATCATCAAGGAGAAAACACACCTGCCCATTGTCATCGACCCCAGCCACGCCACTGGCAACTGGCGTTATGTGGAAAGCATGAGCCTTGCGGCCATTGCCGCCGGTGCGGATGGCCTGATCATTGAAGTGCACGAGAACCCGGAGGCCGCGTGGAGCGACGGCGCCCAAAGCCTGAAGCCGGAGCGCTTTGCCGGCGTGATTGAAAAAGGGCGCGCCATTGCACATGTGGTGGGCCGTGATATGTGAATGAAAAGATAGAATATGTATGAAACAGGGAAAGGAGGCGGCGGCATGCGCGCCGAATTAACGGGAAGATGGCACGGTGGATGTGTGGTCGCCCCGCCCAGCAAGAGCATGGCACACCGTGCGCTGATCTGTGCGGCATTGGCGGAAGGGGAAAGCTGCATCGAAAACATTGCCCATTCCAAAGATATCGACGCCACTGCCGGCGCCTTGCGCAGCTTTGGCGCGCACATCGCCTTTTCCGGCGATGGCGCGGCCGTGGTGCAGGGCACGGGCGGGCGTGTGCACACGCCGAAAGAACCTGTGTGGTGCTGTGAAAGCGGCAGTACGCTGCGCTTTTTGATTCCCCTGGGGGCGCTGTGCGGTGCGCCGGTACACTTTTGCGGTGCAGGGCGGCTTTTTCAGCGCCCACAAACCGTGTATGAGCAGCTGTTTGCGCAAAGAGGCATCGCCTTTTCACAAACCGCCGACGGCGTGTGCGTAGACGGGAGGCTTTCCGCCGGCGAGTTCTGTGTGGACGGCGGTGTGTCCAGCCAGTTTATCAGCGGGCTTGCCCTTGCGGCGCCGCTGCTTGGTGCAGACAGCGTGATCCGCGTGCGCCCGCCGTTTGAAAGCCGCAGTTATGTGCAGCTGACGCGCAGTGCCATGGCCGCGTTTGGTGCAGGTTCCAAGTGGTTGGATGAAAATACACTTTTAGTAGATGAAAATCAAAAATATACCAAAAGTAATTACAAGGTAGAGGGGGATGCCTCTCAGGCGGCGTTTTTTGGCGTGCTGGGCGCTGTGTGCGGAAAAATCTGCTTACAAGGCCTTTGCCCGGAAAGCGCGCAGGGGGACATGGCATTTCTTTCCGTGCTGCGGCGCGCCGGCGCGGTTATCCTGGCTGAGGAAGACGGCTTTTGGTTTGAAAAGGCTCCTCTTTCGGGCGGCGAGGCAAGCCTTGCCGATTGCCCGGACCTTGGGCCGATCCTGATGGTGCTGGGGCTGTTCTGCGAGAACGGGCTTGTGCTGCGTCAGGCGCAGCGCCTGCGCTTGAAAGAGAGCGACCGTATTGCTGCCATGGAGGAAGAGATTCGAAAAATGGGCGGGCGCATCGAATCGGACGGCGGCACCGTGCGCATACGGAAAAGTGCGTTGCACGGCGCGGTGTTGTACGCCCATAACGACCACCGTGTGGCCATGGCCATGGCAGTGGCGGCACTGGCGGCCGGGGTGCCGGTGGTCATTGAGGGCGCAGAGTGTGTGGAAAAAAGCTGGCCGGAATTCTGGCAGGTGCTGCAAACCTGCCTTGGCGCGGAGGTGAAGTTGGTATGAGGGCCGTTTCGGAATGCAATTTCTGCGTTGTGGGCCTGGGCCTTTTAGGGGGAACCTATGCCATGTGCCTGAAGCGGCTCGGTTGCCGTGTGACGGCGGTGGACATTGACGAGGGCGCCATCTGCTGGGCTAAGGAGCACGGCGTGATTGATGACGGAAGCGCTGATGCACCGCAGGCAATGCTGGCTGGGGCGCATGTGGTGGTGCTGGGGCTGTACCCCGGCGCTATGATGGAATGGGTGCGCACGCACGCAAAGCTGCTTGCCCCCGGTACGCTGGTGACGGACGTGTGCGGCGTGAAAGCTGCCGTGGTGGGCCCCGTGCAGGCGCTGTTGCCGCCCGGGGTGGAGTTTATTCCATGCCATCCCATGGCCGGGCGCGAAGTGGGCGGCGTGTGGAACGCAAGCCCTGCTATGTTTGAAGATGCAAATTTTTTGGTGACACCTACCGCGGCAAACACGAATGAGGCCATAGAATTTGCAAAGCAGCTGGGCCGGGCGCTGGGTTTTGCACGCATTTCGGTGCTGAGCTGCGAAGAGCACGACCGCATGATCGGCTATGTCAGCCAGCTGACGCACGCCATCGCCGTCAGCCTGATGAACGCCAATGCAAACGAGCATCTGGTGGATTATACGGGCGATTCTTTTCGGGACCTTACCCGTATTGCCAATATCAACGAAACCCTGTGGAGCGAACTGTTTTTTGCCAACCGCGCAGCACTGATTGAGGAGATTGGCCAGTTCGAGCGCAGTTTAAATGATGTGAAGCGCGCGCTGGAAACCGGTGACAGTGAAACGTTAAAGGCGCTGATGCGCCAAAGCGCTGCGCGCCGCCGTTTGTTCGATAAAAAGAAATAACGTCCGGGCGCGCGAAGGCAGCTGCTTGCGCCTTTTATATATCCATGTTATACTGATGCCATCGTGCGGCCCGTGCAATGTGCGGGCCAAAAAGGAGCAACGCGTTTTTATGAAGCAGCCCATTTAAAAACAGAATGCACAAAAGCCGGTTCGGGGAATGCCCCGGGCCGTTGTTTGGCATCTGTTTTTAGAGAGGACTGTTTTTTTATGCAACGGAACAGAGAGGGCCGCTGTTTGGCCCTGATGTGCCTTGCGGCCTTTTTGCAGGGCATGGTGTTTTATGGCCCGGTGGCGTCATTGTATCGCATTGAGGCCGGGCTCTCCATGGGCGAGGTAGCCCTGATTGAAAGCATTTATTACCTTTTGGTAGTGGCGCTGGAGCTGCCGTTGGGCGCGGTGGCAGCAAGGCTTGGTTACAGGCGCATGCTGCTGGCCTGCAGCGTGTTGTTTTTTATATCAAAGTTGGTGTTTTGGCAGGCGGCCAGCTTTGCGGGCTTTCTGGCTGAACGTGTGCTGCTTGCCATTGTGTGCGCAGGGCTTTCGGGTTGTGACACGGCATATTTATATGTGGCGGTGGGCCCCAAGAGGGCTCAGCGCGCGTTGGGGCTGTACGGCGCGGCGGGCGAGGCCGGGCTTTTGGCTGCCACGGCCGCCTTCACCGTTATGTTTGCGGCGGAATATCGACAGGCTGCGCTGGCCACTGCCTGTGCGTATGGTGTGGCTGTGTTGTGCACGCTGGCGTTGCCCGATGTGCCCATGCAACCGGAGGACTCGGCTCCGCTGGCGGCTCAGCTGCGCGGCGTGTGGCAAAATCTGCGCGCGGCGCCGCGCTATGGCCTTGTGTTGGGCGCGGATGCACTTGTGGAAGTAACGGGCCAGACGGTGACGGTGTTTTTCAGCCAGCTTGCCTATGTGCGATGTGGGCTTTCGGGCGCGCAGCTTGGCATGGCTTATCTTGGCATGACGCTGCTGGGGCTGTTACAGGGCGTTTCGCACAAAGTTACGCATGTGATGGGGCGCCGTGGCTTTGCACTGGCAGCCTGCGTATTGATGGCGGCCGCGTGCGGCGGGCTGTGTGCCGTGCGTGGGCCATTGTTGTGTGTAGCATGTGTATGGGGCGTGCAGATCTGCTGGCGGCTGTGGCAGCCATTTATACAAACGATGCATAATGACAGCGTGCACCTTGGGGCGCGCAGCGTGGTGCTTTCGGGTTATTCCATGGCGCAAAGCCTCGCCATGAGCGGCCTGAATCTTGGCCTTGGCCGCCTTGCGGATGCAGGTGTGTCGTTTGCATTTGCAGCAGCCTGTGCGCTGTGTATGGCGGCCTTTGTGCTGATAGGGC
>CAMBHV010000127.1 GCA_945867255.1 uncultured Clostridia bacterium | reverse complement strand
AGATGCGGGCTGTAATTCGCGAACTATTACACGCTTTATAAAATGTTGGGAAAAAAACGAGATCGATGCTCAGCTCGATTTGCTTTCAGAACAGAGGTACGAACTTTTAGAACGTGTACATGAAGACGAACGCAAGATTAGATATCTGGATTATCTGGTATACCAAATAAAGTTGGAGAAGTTAGATGGCGTTTCGAGAGAGGAGATTCGGAAATGAAAACATTGATAGAAAATAAAATTTTTGATCAGGAGCGCGCCTTGTATGCAAGTGAGGGAATTATGCTGAAAAAATGTGCATTTGACGGGCCATCAGATGGAGAAAGCGCGCTAAAAGAAAGCAAAAATATTATGCTTGAAGGTTGTTTTTGTAACTTGAGGTATCCTTTTTGGCATGATGTGAACTTATGTCTTCATTCCTGTGAACTGACATCCAAATGTCGTGCGGCATTGTGGTATTCAACGCATATCGATATAGAAGATACAAAATTACACGGTATCAAAGCACTGCGCGAATGCAGCAATGTCAAAATAAGAAATTGTGATATTCTTTCGCCGGAATTTGGTTGGAGCGTACGTGGAATACATATGCATAGCTGCACAGTGGAAAGCGAATATTTTATGATGCGTTCTGAAAACCTAAGCTTTTCCAATGTGAAAATGAAAGGAAAGTATTCGTTTCAGTATATCAGAAATGCAGTGTTTGATAACTGTCAGTTTGATACGAAAGATGCTTTCTGGCATGCGGAAAATGTCACCGTAAAAAATAGCGTACTGAAAGGAGAGTATCTGGCCTGGTATTCAAACGGCTTGACACTTGTGAATTGTAGGATAGAAGGTACACAGCCATTGTGTTACTGCCAAGGACTGAAATTGATTGACTGTGAAATGGTGAATACAGATCTGTGCTTTGAAAAATCAGACGTAGAGGCCAAACTTACTACATCGGTTGATAGCATCAAGAACCCGCGTTCGGGAAAAATTTGTGTGCCTGCTGTAGGCGAAGTGATTATGAGCATTCCCGACGCAAAAGCAGAAATTATCTTATGCCCGGATAAAGACGGAAAATATCCTAAGAACGGAAAATATCCTAAGAATTGTGCATGACGATATTGATTCGAATCGCTTTCCTTTGTGCTCACTCATGATACGCGCTGATGCAAACAAAAAAGAGCCTATCGAGGCTCTTTTTTGTTTGCTAATAAACTCAAAACTCGAAATAGAAGCGTGATATTATTTCAATTTTATATACTCTAGTTTAAAGGTAAGGGTACAATATTATCCTTTACCGAGAATGAAGGCGTTAATGAAAGAAAGTACGCCTAATAGAGTTGGTAGCCCATAGGAAAGCACCTTTTTGGGCAAAAATGAAGAATTTTGAACATTTTTTCCCTTTGCAGTTATTGATAATATTTTGATATAATATATCCTAACAACCACTATCAATAGAAAGAGGAAAAACCATGCAGGACTCCGGCGACATAGACGCTGCCCCGCAATATATTTTTATAACGTACAAACAAAAAGCATTGCTGCGCCTCATGTAAGAAAGGCGGCGGCACTGCTTTTTTGTTTTACAATGATACCTAAAAGAGTGTTGAATCTTTAAGAAGAAAACAGCGGGACGAAAATCACAGCAATAGAAAGGATTACTCATGCAAACAGACACAGTATCAATTGCCATTATCATTCTATGTATTATTATGTCTGCATATTTTTCAGCCACAGAAACGGCGTTTTCATCGTTAAATCGTATCAAGCTAAAGAATATGGCGGAGAAGGGCAACGATCGCGCTGCACTGGTATTGCGCCTTTCGGAAAATTATGACATGCTTTTGTCTACCATTCTGATTGGAAACAACATTGTGAATATTGCCAGTGCATCGCTTGCTACAATGATTTTTATACGGTTATTGGGCGAAGATAGCGGACCCAGTATATCGACCCTTGTGACAACGATCGTGGTGCTCATTTTTGGCGAGATTTCTCCCAAGAGTATTGCAAAAGAATCTCCGGAGCGTTTTGCAATGTTTTCTGCACCACTGCTTCGTGTACTTATTTTCTGTTTGACGCCGTTGAATATCCTGTTCCGCCAATGGAAAAGGCTGCTGTCGGCAGTGTTTAAAACGAAAGATGACGACTCCATTACAGAGGAGGAGTTGCTTACCATTGTGGATGAAGCGCAACAGGGCGGAGGTATTGATGAGCAGGAAGGGGATCTGATCCGCAATGCGATAGAGTTCTCTGAACTGGAGGCGTGCGAGATCATGACACCGCGGCCAGACATTGTTGGTGTACCAACGGACGCTGCAAAATTGGCGGTGAGCAAGATCTTTTCTGATTCCGGTTTTTCTCGCCTTCCGGTGTATCAAAACGATATGGACCATATTGTGGGGGTCATTTACCAGAAAGATTTGATTCGCCATATGGATGATGATTAATTTACCATACAAACCATGACGCGCCCAGCGTTGTTTTGTACCAAAAAACAGAAGATTGGTATTTTGCTGAAACAATTGCAGCAGGGAAAGCTGCATATTGCTGTGGTGGTGGATGAATTCGGAGGAACAGCGGGAATTGTGACACTGGAAGATATTCTGGAAGAATTGGTCGGAGAGATATGGGATGAACACGATCAAGTGATTCAGGAGATCGAACAGACAGAACCAGGCGTATATAGAGTTCGCGGTGGCGCGAATGTGGAAGATGTTTTCGAGCGCCTGGGTAGAGAAAGAGAGTTTGATGCGGTAACAGTAAGTGGATGGGTGATGGAAACGCTTGGCCGTATGCCACAAGAAGGTGACAGCTTTGAATTTGATGGCATGCATGTAACAGTGACACAGATTGTAGGGCGGCGGGTAGATACCGTAATGATAAAATTGCCACAAGCGAGCGATGTGCATGCGTGAAAATGCCGCCAAAAGGTAAGTAATGCACGGAGAGAATGGTTTGATACGGTTGTTTGAAACGAAACAGACGAAGAGTTTTTGTATAAATGAGTAACAAAAGGCCACCATATGTATAATATGGTGGCCTTCTGCCGCGGAAGAAAGGTGCCAAAAAAGAATATTTCAAACATTGTTGGTTTTGTGTGACTGTGTCACAGTCAGAAGACGATATTTTCGATATGATAAAGACAAAGAAAAACGAAAAAGGAGGAATAGAAGATGTCTGTATTAAATATTACGAGCGAGAATTATGAGAAAGAAGTGGTGGCCGCACAATTGCCAGTGCTTTTGGAGTTCTGGGCACCATGGTGCAAATATTGCCGTCGTATTGCCCCGGTAGTAGAACGTGTGGCGCAGGAATATGAGGGAAAAGTTATAGTAGCACAGTGCAACGTAGATGATGCCCCGAAACTAGCTGAAAAATTTAAAGTGGATATCATTCCTTCGATGTTTGTGTTGAAAAATGGTGAGCCGGGCGAAAAAATCGTGAATCCTCCTTCTCAGGATGCGCTGGAAGCCTGGATGAACCCGCAGCTGTAAGGAGAATTGTTATGCATCAGGCAGATTATGATATGATTGTTGTGGGTGGTGGCCCCGGTGGCTATACCGCAGCTTTATATGGAGCGCGCGCAGGCCTTTCCGTTCTGGTGCTGGAGATGTTGTCTGCCGGCGGGCAGATGGCTACCACAGAAAACGTGGACAATTATCCGGGCTTTCCGGATGGCGCAGATGGGTTTGAGCTGGGTGAAAAAATGCAGCAAGGGGCACATCGTTTTGGTGCTATCACAAAATATGAAGAAGTTAAAGGGTTGACATTGAACAGTCAGCCAAAGCGGGTACAAACATCCAAGGGAGAATACACTGCGCATACCATTGTGCTGTCAACTGGCGCAAACCCTCGCCGGCTTAATATTCCGGGTGAAGACAGCTTGGTGGGACGCGGCGTGGCCTATTGTGCTACCTGTGATGGGATGTACTACCGAGGAAAAACAGTTGCCGTTCTGGGTGGAGGAAACTCTGCTGCGGAAGAAGCGCTATATCTTTCTAAAATCTGCCCAAAGGTATATCTTATTCATCGGCGTGATGCATTGCGTGCGGAGAAAAGTTCAGAACAAGCTCTTCGGCAAACGGAAAATATCGAGTTTGTGTGGAATGCAGCGGTGGAGGATTTTGTTCTGGGAACGGATCAAAGCCTGCAGGGGCTCGTGTTAAAAGATACAAAAGATGGCCATACATGGCAGCTTGCGTGTGAAGGAGCCTTTGTTGCAATAGGGCGCGTACCCAACACAACATTGGTAACTGACAAACTGGAGCTCAATGCACAAGGGTATATCGTTGCAGATGAAACGACACGCACCAGTGTGCCCGGCGTGTTTGCCGTAGGGGATGTGCGGACCAAGGCGGTTCGGCAAATTGTAACGGCAGCTGCGGATGGTGCAGTGGCTGCTCATTTTGCACAGGAGTATTTAAAGACAGCTACACAACAGTAGAACAGAATATTGTCAAATGCCGCAGTAGGTAGAACTCGATGGCCTGCTGCGGCATTATTTGCAGTCTGATATCGTTCCGGTGCCGCAGGAGGAAAATTGCTACCGTGTGATAACTCAAAAAAGTAAAAGAAAAATCTTGAAAAACCTCTTGACATTTTCTACGTGTATTGATATTATAATAAGGCACTTTGAAGTGCAAAGCCCGTGGGGGTGTAGCTCACTTGGGAGCGCAAGTAACCGGGTGTGCTCCCCCGCAACGGAGAGCAAAGTCAAAAAATTGAATAGCTCAGAAATCCAGCAAAATCAAGGGTTTCTGACAACATGGGGGTATAGCTCAGCTGGGAGAGCGCTTGAATGGCATTCAAGAGGTCAGCGGTTCGATCCCGCTTATCTCCACCAAAACAATAACTCACACAGCATTGACTGTGTGAGTTATTGTTTTATCCAAGAAGAATATGAGGACGAACACTCAGTTAAAAGATGTGTTCCTAAGCCCGTGCAAAAAATGCACGGGCTTTTTTTATTTTCAATGAAGTAACAAGATTGGAGGTTTACAGTGGGGAGTAAATTTTTTGAGGAACTATCCCGGTGTCTCGGAAAGGAGCA
>CAMBHV010000126.1 GCA_945867255.1 uncultured Clostridia bacterium | reverse complement strand
GAACCGGCCAGACTGAAACCACATGCACCCGCTTATGATTACGCCCGCGCCGGGCAGCCTTCGCAAAGCGCCACGGCGCGGCAGCGGCCCGGTGGACAGTCTGCAGCGGGCGGCGCGGCACAGAACAAGAAAGCAAGGCGCGCAAAGCGAAAAAAACGCCCGCTCACCCCAAGGCAGAAACGCATGCGCGGCATTGCCGTAGGTGCGGTGTTGTGTGTGCTTGCCCTCGCGGCAGGCACGATATTCAGCTTGAAGGTGCTGTTCAAATTGTCCAACGTGGAAGTGCGCCAGCCCGAAGAAGAAAGCACCATATATTCTAACGAGGAGATCATCAACGCAATGGGTGTGCAAATGGGAACAAGCCTGTTTGCCATCGACTTGGAAGAAGTGCAGGAAACACTGTCCGGCGCGCTTCCTTATCTGCGTGAGGTGCAGGTGCAACGGCGCCTGCCTTCCTCTCTGGTAGTAAGCGTACAGCCCGCACACGAGACATATGCCGTGGCTTATGAAGGCGGATGGGCGGTTGTCAGCGAAGATTTTCGTGTGCTTCAAAACAGCCCGCAGCAACCGGAAGGGGTGGCGGCTATCACAGGCCTGCAGGCTTCTGCGCCGGTGGAAGGGCAGCTTCTGAAAGTGGAGGATACAGAAAAACTGGATGCGTTAAAGCTGCTTCAGGAGCAAACACAAGCGGCAGGCCTTGCCCCGCTTACCAGCGTGGATGTGACCAGCCTTTCTGAGGTAAGTGCTGTGTACGATGGGCGTGTCAAGATCGTTTTTGGCACGATGAACGATATCGAGTATAAGTGCAACTGGGCAGCCCGCCTTTTGCTTGGCGAGGATGACCAGACACAAATCGGAACCCATGAGACAGGAACCCTGGATGTGAGCCATCGCACGGAAGATGGCAAAGGACAGGCAATATGGCGGGCGGGAAGCTTGTAGAGATGGTGTGAAAAGGGAAAGCACTTTACAGGTAAAAGTGCCCCAAAAGGGGTGAAAAAGCAAAACCCTTTACAGAAAATCGGAAAAGTATTGAAATCGCGCGTGAAATCTGCTATCCTTATAAATAATGTAAACTACATGAGTTGTCTTTTAGGAGGAGTACCTGTGGCTTTCATCCTGGATGTAGAAAATGAAAATATCACCAATATCAAAGTGGTGGGCGTCGGCGGCGGCGGCGGCAACGCGGTGAACCGCATGGTCACCAGCGGCCTGCGCGGCGTGGAGTTCATCAGCATGAATACGGACCAGCAGGCCCTGTACGCCTCGAAGGCGACGCAGAAGGTCCAGCTTGGCGCTAAGCTCACAAAAGGCCGTGGCGCCGGCGCGAACCCTGAGATTGGCCAGCGCAGCGCGGAAGAGAGCCGTGACGAGATCGCGGCCGCATTGAAAGGCGCACAGATGGCGTTCATTACCGCGGGCATGGGCGGCGGCACCGGAACCGGCGCGGCCCCTGTTGTGGCCGAGGTTGCCAAGGAGTTGGGCATCCTTACGGTTGGTATCGTTACAAAGCCGTTTGCTTTTGAGGGCAAGCGCAAGCTGAACATTGCTGAGATCGGCATCGAAGGTTTGCTTGACCGTGTGGATTCCCTGATCGTGATCCCGAACGAGCGCCTGAAGCTGATCAGTCAGGAGAAGATCACGCTGCTGAATGCGTTTGAGGCTGCAGACAATGTGCTGCGCCAGGGCGTGGAAAGTATTTCTGCCCTCATTAATGTGGCGGCGTTCATCAACCTGGATTTCGCAGACGTGCGCAGCATCATGAAGGATGCCGGTTATGCTCACATGGGCGTAGGCCGTGCGAAGGGCGTAAACAAAGCCGAAGATGCAGCCAATGCGGCAATTTCCAGCCCGCTTCTGGAAACCAGCATTTCCGGTGCGCGCGGCGTTATCATCAACATCACGTCTTCGCCGGACATCGGCCTGGACGATGTGGAGCGCGCCGCTACACTGATTACCAATTCTGCTCATCCGGAAGCAAATATCATCTGGGGCGCTGCCTTTGATGAGAGTATGAAGGATGAAATGTGTATTACGGTGATTGCTACTGGCTTTGAGGCCGGTGCGGCAGATGCTACAGAAGCGCCCGTAACGGTTGCGGCCCATGACACGCAGCAGTATACGTTCACCAGCGAGCGTGCACCTGTACAGCAGGCGGCCCCTGTGGCACCTGTGACACCTGTATCTCAGCCGGAGCCTGTTGCGGCACCGGCGCCGGTGGCACCTGCGCCCGAACCGGAGGATGCGTTTAACCTGGACGATATCCTTACCGTGTTGAATAACCGGCACTGACCGTATCAAAAGCGGGGCCGCGGCCCCGCTTTTTGCCTTGCTTATACTCTCTTGTGAAGGAGGGGTGCGGTGGTGGACGAGCACCTGTTGACACAACAGCAGATGGAAGCAATTCAGAAAAGCGGCTTTAAAACAGAGATGTTCGGCTTTCACCGGGCCCAGGTGCTTTCCTATTTGGAAAGCCTGAGCCGGCAGTATGCCCAACAGGAGGAAGAACTGCGCGCGCGTGCAGAAGATTTGCAGGCACAACTTTTGGCTGCGCAGAATCAGCTGCGGGAAAGTGCCGCCAGGGAAAGCGCCCTTACGGTTTCACGCGATGAGCAGGCGCGCCGTGTTCGTGTGGCGCAGGCTGAAACCCAGGCCTTCCGCGCGGAGCTGATCAGCACCCGGCAGGAGATACAAGCCCTTAACACTAGGCTGGCCGAGGCGCAGCAAAGCCTTCAGGCCGTGCAAAAAGAGCGCGACGGGCTTCTTGCCGAAAACGACAATATGGCTTCGCAGATGCAGCAAATGCGGGATTCCCTTGCCCAGCAGCGTGCGCGGGCAGATCAGGAATGCCGGCGTGCAAAAGAAGAGATGGTGTCTGCGCAGATCCGCGCTGCGGAATTGGCCCAGAAAGCCAACGCCCAGGCGCAAAAAACACTGGAAAAAGCGAAGACAGACGCAAACCAGATTTTGCAGGACGCCGGCGCTAAGGCATCGGTGCGTATGGAACAGGCCAACGAGCAGGCAGAACTGATCGTGGCACGTGCGCACAGCGAAAAAACGCAGATGCGCGATATGGTTGCCCGCTCGGCGGACGATATCGCGGCCAGTATCAAGGTGCTGAAAGCGCAGCTGGCGGCTGTGGACGAAAAAATTGTCACCGCCGCAAATGACCTGCAGCGTGCTACGGATGGCATTGCTGCGGCGCTTTCCAATGCGGAACGGGATTTGCAGACGCTGGATGTTAAAATGAAAAATTTCCCCGCGCAGCCGCCACAGCGGCCTGATGTGGAGATAAAGCCGGCGCTTCAGTCACAAGTGCCAGAGCAGGCACAGCCTGCGGCAGAGGCTAAGCCCGTGGAAGAAACGTTATCTGCCACGCAGCAATCGGCACCAGTGGCGCAGCCTGCGCCGCAGCCCAGGCAGCCGGAGCATTTTGAACAGCCTGCAGCCGCTGCAGACAGTGCGGTGGAAAACCCGTTTTTTGATGTGTTATCCCACATTGAAGAAGTACAGGACATCCCGCCCGAGGCGGATCCTGTGCCGTCTTTGTCCCGCCCTGTGGCTGGGCCGGAGAAACCGTCTGCTTTAAACCCGCAGCCGGAAATGGGGCAAGCAGGCCGTGCAGCTGCACAGCGCTATACCAACAACGGCCGCCCTGTACAGCGCCCTGCTGCGTATCGCCCGGTGCATGCCCGCAAGCGGCGCACTTTCCTGGATACGCTGGCAGATCTGTTGCGCTGAACTGTGAAAGAAAAGGAGCATCATTATGTCGATCGAGTTGTCGGCTTCCAATTTTGAACAGGAGACCATGGCACCCGGCCCTGTTGTGGTAGATTTTTGGGCCCCGTGGTGCAACCCGTGCCGCATGTTGGCGCCTGTGCTGGACGAGCTTTCCAAAGATCGCTCGGATATCAAAGTGTGCAAGGTGAATATCGATGAAGAACCTGGCCTTGCGCAGCGCTTTGGCGTTATGAGCATTCCCACTGTGGTGTGCATGGTGGATGGTGCCGAAAAGAGCCGCAGTGTAGGGCTGATGCCGAAAGATAAGCTGGCAATGGCGCTGGGCCTGTAAGAAAAGGCATTCCGTTTTATCGGGCAATTAAAAATATCCCCCTGTTCCCAGAAGGAAACAGGGGGATGTTTCTTTGTAAGGCTTCCGTCAGCGGCGGTTTACGCTGCTGGTGCCCTTTTCCACAAGGTAGGTGGCCTCCAAGTCTGCCAGATGCAGTTTTACCGCAAGCGGGTATTCATCATATGCATTGGATATGGTAAAGCTGCCGCCGCGCACAGCGTCGTCAAACCCACCCATATGCCAGCGGATCGCCACAGCCTCTGCCGGTTTCAGGCGAAGGAACCGCTCAATCAGATATACGCTTTTTTCGCCATGGCCGTAGGGGAATGCATCCTGCACCGTAAAAGTAGGCACACGTTCCCACTGGCCGGTGGCGTCATTTTTTACATTGCGAAACCCGGGCTTGTAATAGTTGGCCTTGCAAAGGTCATGCAACAACGAAACCAGGGCAAACGATTCCCGACTGTCTTCCGCTTCGTCGAAATATCGCTTCATCAGCACATGATAGACGTTCAGACTGTGCATCACAAGGCCACATTCACATGCACCATGAAAACGGGTGGAGGCGGGTGCGGTGAAAAAATCGGTGGTGCAAAGCCAGTCCAGAAGTTTATCGGCGCCGGGGCGAGATATATTTTCCCGGAAAATTGAAATAAATTCTTCCTTATAGCTCATAAATCAGATTTCCATTTCGTCTAAAATGCCCTTTAAAATGGCAATTTCGTCATGGGACATGCTGATGCCTTTTCCCATTTTGCTGCCATCCGGCGCCCAATCGCGAATATCATATTTCGGCTCGCGCCCGTTCCAGCTTACCATGTTCAGCTGACGTTCCCATCCGTTTGGGCTTTGCGAAAGAACCGCAATTCGCTCTGTGATCTCATACTTGAATTCTGCCATGGCATGTACACCTCTCTATAATGCTCAGTTCGCCAGCAAGTGCCAAAATACAAAGCGCAGCCGGCGTTTTTTCTGCTTTTCCCATGG
>CAMBHV010000125.1 GCA_945867255.1 uncultured Clostridia bacterium | reverse complement strand
TGATGAAAATGGTTTCATCGCAGAAAGTGTCGGCCTTTTTTGTTTGCCTTTCTGTCAGATGAACCCAAAAAGAAACAAAGGGGACGAACTTCCATGCTTTTCAGTCTTGCTCTTGTATTTTTATGCGGAATGGCATTGGCCGCGGTGTTTGAAAAACTTGGTCTTCCACCGTTGTTGGGTATGCTGATCACAGGTATTCTGCTTGGCCCCAGTGTGTGGAATGTGCTGGATGACTCTCTTCTGGCCATTTCGGCAGATCTTCGAAAAATCGCGCTGCTTATCATTCTCACACGGGCCGGCCTGAACCTGGATACCGCCCAGCTTCGCCGTGTGGGGCGGCCCGCGGTATTAATGTGCTTTGTTCCGGCTTGTTTTGAAATTTGTGCCGTCAGCGCATTGGCCCCCGCTTTGCTGGGGCTTTCCCCCATTGAGTCGGCTGTATTGGGCAGTGTGCTTGCCGCAGTATCACCTGCCGTTGTGGTACCGAAGATGCTGCGCCTGATGGACGAAGGATACGGCACAGACCAGGGCATTCCCCAACTGATCATGGCAGGTGCCAGTGTAGACGATATTTTCGTAATTGTTCTGTTTACATGTTTTACCTCGCTGGCTTCTCAGGGCAGTTTTTCCGCATGGACGCTGGCGCGCATCCCCACCTCTATTCTACTTGGGCTTGCCGCGGGTGCCGCTTTGGGGCATGCCCTCAGTGCCATGTTCCGAAGTATCCATTTGCGCGATTCCGCAAAGGTAGTGCTTCTTTTGAGTTTTTCTTTCCTTCTGGTATGGGTGGAAGACCAGTTCACGGGGCCCGTCGGATTTTCCGGCCTTCTGGCCGTCATGGCTATGGGCGCCGTATTGCGTGGCCAGCTTCCTGCGGCGGGGGCACGTCTTTCAGCCAAATATTCGAAATTGTGGGTAGCCGCTGAACCGTTGCTGTTTGTACTGGTGGGTGCGGCTGTGGATGTGAAGTACGCATGGGCTGCCTCTGCGGCCGGTGCCATTCTGATTTTTGCCGCGCTTGCTATCCGCATGATTGGTGTGGCAACCTGCCTGATCCGCACCAGCCTTTCCCGCAAGGAACGGCTGTTCTGCGCGCTGGCTTACACGCCAAAAGCCACGGTGCAGGCAGCCATTGGTGGTGTGCCATTGGCCATGGGGCTGGCGTGTGGCAACACCGTGCTTGCTGTGGCTGTGCTTGCCATCCTTCTCACTGCTCCTCTGGGCGCATTCGCAATCGAGCGCACCTACCGTCGATTGCTTATGCCGCAAAACGCACCTCACACCTGAAATTGAATTGGCCACAGGCTTTTTCCACACGGTTTTCGGTAAAATAAAAAGCGCCCCATAAAGGCGCAGCGGCACAAGGAAAGGGAAGTTCTGCCGGACAAAATTTTCAAAACGGCCCTTCCAGCCATTAAAGGCTGGAAGGGCCGTTTTTTCTGCTGTATCCATCTAAACTCCAAGGCAGAACTGCAAGCACCGGAAAAAGTCGACTCTGCCGCAGATACAAGGCAAACCGCCGAAGGCCCCTTTTGTGGCTGACAAGACGGTTTCCCACCTGCGGCGCGCAGCCATCCTGCTTCCGGCGCTGTCCTCTTACATCATCACACCCAAAGTACGCCTTTTCCCATTCCTTGATCATTTGGCAGAGTGTGTGCGCTCATATTCACGCGGAGTCTGTACTTTTACGTTGCAGAATTGCTCGGCATAGGCATCGCGCAGCGCATCTTCCGTAACAGCCTGCGCCATGGCATATTTCCACACCCATTCAGGCACGGGCTTATCTTTGCCCGCTCGCAGAGTGATGCGCGCCGCCAGCAGAAAAGCAAGGCGCACAAGGCCATACACCGCGATTGCCGCGGCAAAAATACCCGGCACGCTTACCAGCCCTTTACTTGCTACAACAAACCAGCACAATTGCAGCCCTGCACAAAAGCCGATGCCATAAAAGTTTTTTCTCATGGCCTCATACACGCAGTGCGCACATACGGGCACAGCCTTTCGCTGGCCATCCATATATACGCCTGCTTCCCGTACGCCTTCGCGTTGTTCACATATCCCGCACTGTGCCATTGTCATGCCTCCGTTTTTGTGCCTGATCACAGGCTTTTCATCAGATCCTTATTGCGTGTGTATAGCTCATTGAATACCACACGCTGTTTTTCATACACTGCATGTGCCTGCATATCCGGCTGTATCACTTTATCTGCTGTGATCACGCCAGCCAGCTCGTCCCAGCTGGAATATGCCCCGCCTGCCAATGCAGCCATGATGGCATCACCAAACGCCGCGCCAAATGTTACCTTTGCCGTGCAGATCTCTCGGCCCGTCACATCTGCTACTGCCTGCAACCACACGGGATTTTTCGTACCACCGCCCACGGCCATAATGCGACGCAGGGGTTCCCCATGTTCTTTTTCCAGAAGATCCAAATGGGCCGCAATCGTATAGGCAATGCCTTCCAGCCCAGCCTTCACCATATGCGCGCGGGTGTGGTTCACAGATAACCCGAAATATACTCCTTTTGCAAACGGATCGTTCAGCGGGGTGCGCTCACCCGCAAAATAAGGCAGGCACACTAACCCATCGCTGCCGGCAGGAACAGATGCAGCTTCTTTTGCCATGGCTGCATACGCATTTTCTCCACCTGCAGCCTCGTTGGCAACAGCATCCTTGTAAAACTCATCCCGCATCCACTTCGTTAGCGTACCAGCAGTATTCGTACCCGCACACACCGAATATACGCCCGGAATAATAAATGTGCCCGGCCACAGACGGGGCTCCTTCAAAAGATGATCTGTCAGATAGACAAAATAGCAGCTGGAACCCATTTGCACCATGATGTCACCTGGGCGAAATACACCTGTGGAGATGGCCTCTGCACCGGAATCCCCGGTACCCACCAGCACAGGTGTGCCCTCTGCAAGGCCTGTCTGCGCTGCCGCCTTTGCCGTAACAGTGCCAGCAATATCAGTGGCGTTCATCACTTTGGCCAATTGATCCGGCCTGCAGTACAGCTGGCAATGCTCTTCATCTACAGTGTCATTTTTTAAATTATACAACGGCGCAAAATCTTCTGCAAGATATCGGTCGATGGTATACTCACCCGTCAGTTTGGCGCACAGATACGAGGAACCCGTAAGGAACTTGGCTGTTTTGGCATATACATCAGGCAAATTGTTTTTCACCCACAGGATCTTAGGTGCAATATCAGAAGAGCACAGCTCATGCCCGTACAGCCGCTCGGCTTCTTCTTTTCCGTAATAATCATACAGCCACTCGATCTCTTTATGACTGCGGCTGTCTACCCCATACAGAATTGCGTTGCACAAAGCGTTTCCTTCTGCATCCACAGGCACACAATCGCATCCAAGGGCGGAAAGGCCCACGCAACCTACGTCGCCAGCATCCACCCCACTTTCCTGCAACAGCTGACGCGACAAATGGCAGAAATCACCCCACCATGTTTTTTCCGCATCATGTTCAAAAAATCCGGGCTGCGGGTTCAGCAGATCGTGCCCGCGGCTTGCAAATGCCACAATTTCGCATGCCTGGTCGATCAGCACTGCTTTTGTTTCATTTGTGCCTACATCGATACCCATAAAATACTTCATTACAAGTCCCCCCGCATCTTCTTAACTGTGTCCATGAATTCTTTTACACGCTGCTCGTCTACGCGGTTTTCAAATATACCATCCTTTTTGAATGTGGTTCCCACAAAGGCACCATCGCAATTTTTCAAGATCTCCGCCACCGTTTCCTTACGGCATCCGGTGCCACACACCACAGGCACAGCTCCGGCAGCCGTGCGCACCTGTTCCAAAAGCTCGCCCCCGGGGCCTACGCCCGCGGCTGCACCGCCCACCACCAAAGCATCCGGCCGGCAGTTAAACAGCATACTTTTTGCAATGTCCGGATAAGAACGGTCGTTCAGATACACTTCGCCCTCACTGGTAACAAAATAAAACAGCTTCAGTTCATCTAACCGCAAGGCCGATTTCAGCCGCAAAGTTTTAGCCACATCGCGGTCTATAAGGCCGAGATCTCCTGCCCACGCACCTGTAAATAAACAGCGTGTGAAAGCCGCCTGCGTCGCAGCACAAATTTCCATGGTGGCATCGCCGTCATAAATGGCTTCTACACCATACGGTACACGGAAATGCTCTTTCAAGGCACCTATCACCATACCCATGGCCCCAAGCGTTACGCCCGACACCTTTTTTTCATAAGGCAGGCTCAGCTCATTTGTTACCAGCACACCATCTACACCGCCTCGCTGCAGTGCGTCCAGGTCTGCCTTTGCGCAGGCTATCACATCGTCCAGATTGCCTTGTGGCGCATAGAACGGATCACCCGGCAGCGGTTTCAGATGCAGCAGGCCAATGATGGGCTTTTCCGTTCCAAACATCGCTTTCAAAAATGACATGTTGTTCCCTCCGAAATATGTATGTAACGTTATGGTACGTCTTACAACATATCTATAACACAATACAAAAGTTTTTTCAAGCTTCGCACATCATTTTAGCGTTTTGCCCAATCTAGCCTTGAAACATTCAGCAAAATACGCTAGAATATGATAAGTCAGTTTTTATTTCCCGCGCCGGGGTGCGCGGACCGAAAGGCAGGAACCTGGATCATGGGCTTTCAGTTGAATGAAGATTCGCTTACCCCGCTGTATCAGCAGTTGATGGAAGATATTAAATCCGCATTGGCAGAGGGCAAATATGCTCCGGATGAAAAAATTCCATCTGAACCGGAGTTGTCAGAGTTATATCATGTCAGCCGCATCACAGTTCGTCGCGCTATCGAAGAATTGTGCACGGAAGGATATCTTGTTAAAAAGCAGGGAAAAGGCACCTATGTCAGCCAGCCGAAAGTTATGCGCAAAATTGCGCAGGATGGCGATGTGATGGGCTTTTCCGAGGCGTGCCGTGCCTGTGGCATGGAGCCGGGTGCACAGGTGATCAGTATTCAGCGATGCCCCGCCCGTTCAGACGAAGTGCGTTTTTTTGGCTTAAAACCACATTCTGATGTGATCTATCTGCAGCGTGTGCGCACCGCAGATGGTGAACCGATCATGTTGGAAAACAACTTTTTTCCCTATGAGCCTTTCAAAGAACTTCTGAACGCATATGAGGCACTTT
>CAMBHV010000124.1 GCA_945867255.1 uncultured Clostridia bacterium | reverse complement strand
GTTTATTTCAAAAACGACACATAAATGTACCTTGTACGGTCAGGAAATCAGCTTGACGCCATTGGAGTTTTCTATTTTGTGGTATCTGTGCCAGAGGCGAGGGCGTGTCGTATCCAGCGAGGAACTGTTCGAGGCGGTATGGGGTGAAAAATATTTCGATAGCAACAACACTGTAATGAGCCATATCGCGCGGCTGAGGGAAAAGCTGCACGAGCAAAGCCGAAAACCCAAGTTTATCAAAACTGTCTGGGGGGTGGGTTACACCATTGAATAACAGGCAAATTCCCATGCGCGCCAAGGCATATGGCCGCAGCCAGCTCAGCCGCAGGCTGCTGGTGCGCTTTCTGATGGCATTGGTTGGGTGGCTGATAGGGTTCACGGGGCTGTGCATGCTAGCCTGGATGTTTTGTAACAGCTTGGTCTGGCAGCCATGGGACCCGGTATATCAGCTTCTGGAGTTTGTGAAAAATTATCTGCCCATTTTTTATTTTATCCCGCTGATTGCTGGTTGGATAGCGATCAGTTACTATTTCTTGGGTAAACCACTGCGCTATCTGGATGAGATTGTAGAAGCTGCCAAGCTGTTGGCGCAGCCACGCGAAGAGATGGTGCATCTTCCGGCTGAGCTGAAAGATATTGAAAGCGATATGAACCTGGCAAAGCAGCGTGCGCTTCGCGACGCGGCCGTGGCAAAAGAGGCAGAACAGCGCAAGAATGACCTGATCGTATATCTTGCACACGATTTGAAAACGCCGCTCACCAGCGTGATAGGCTATTTAACACTTTTGCGAGACGAGCCTCAGCTTTCCCCGGAAATGCGTGCGCGTTACACGGGTATCGCGCTGGAAAAAGCCCAGCGCCTGGAAGATTTGACGAACGAGTTTTTTGAGATCACCCGTTTTAATCTTTCGCATATAGAATTGGAAAAATCCCCGGTGGATATTGCCCTTATGTTGCGCCAGGTGGTAAGTGAATTTGAACCTGCGCTTGTGCAAAAAGGCCTTTCCTGCAAAGTGGAACTTCCTCAAACTATGCCGTACATATGCGATGCAGACAAAATGGCTCGTGTGTTTGATAATCTTTTGCGCAATGCCATGCTGTACAGTTTTGAAAACACCGTAATCACCATACGCGGGCAGGCCGGGCCGCAGGGAATCACACTTTGGCTTGAAAATGCGGGCCGCACCATTCCACCTGAGAAACTGGCTCGGCTGTTCGAACAGTTTTTTCGGCTGGATGCTGCGCGCGGCACAAACACGGGTGGAGCAGGGCTTGGCCTTGCCATTGCAAAACAACTGGTGGAACTTCATGGTGGTGCCATCTCTGCTGCCAGTGCAGATAACAGCATAACTTTTACCGTTACGCTTCCAGCCTGTGGGGCACCGTAAGAAAATCGCAAGGTTTTTGCAACCACCCTGCAAGACTTTTATAAGGCAAAATAAAAAAACGAAACGTTCTGTTCTGATACGATAAAATCGTTAAGAACAGGGCGTTTCTTTGTGCCCGAAAGGATGGCTGTATCATGGAAAAACTTCGAATTCTGGTGTTGTTTGGCGGTTATTCTACAGAGCATGAGGTTTCATTGCAGTCTGCCGCAGCGGTGTTGAAACATCTGGATGTGCAGCGGTTTTCTCCACTGACGGTGGGAATTACAAAGCAGGGCAAATGGATGTATTACACGGGCCCATTTGAACAGATACAGGATGGCACATGGCATACACGTGCGGAATACTGTGCGCCATGTATGTTATGCCCGGACAAAGGCAGCGCTGCACTGGTGGTACATGGCCAGCACGAAGCAAGATATACATTGGACGCGGTATTTCCCGTGCTTCACGGAAAAAACGGTGAGGATGGCACAGTGCAGGGGCTTCTGGAACTGGCCGGTGTACCCATCATAGGGTGCGATACGCTTTCCAGCGCCCTTTGCATGGACAAGGACAAAGCGCATAAACTGGCTGCGCTTGCAGGTGTGGAGGTCCCTCGCAGCGCAGTATTCGCCAAGGGAGCTTCTCATGCGGCAATAGAAAACGCAGCGCGTCTTTTGGAATATCCGCTATTTGTAAAGCCGGTGCGGGCCGGCTCTTCCTTTGGCATTACGAAGGTGCAAAGCCCCCGGCAGCTGGCTGGGGCAGTGCATGAGGCTTTTTGCCACGATGACCGCATTCTGCTGGAAGCGCAGGTGCCCGGGTTTGAGGTTGGTTGTGCGGTAATGGGCAATGAAGCGCTGTTTGTAGGTGAAATAGACGAGATTGAGCTGTCGGGTGATTTTTTTGATTATGAAGAAAAATACACGCTGAAAACATCACGCATTCATTGCCCTGCGCGTATTGCGCCCAGTGATGCAGCACGCATAAAGGCAGCTGCGCAAACGGTATATCGCGCCCTGGGGTGCCGCGTGTTTGCCCGGGTAGACCTTTTCTTTACCCCCCAGAAAAAAGTAGTTTTTAACGAAGTGAATACCATTCCGGGTTTCACGGCTCACAGCCGCTATCCCAATATGATGTGTGCTGCGGGAATCCCGTTTGAACAGCTGATTACAAAACTAGTGGAACTGGGGGTGCAAGCATGAATTGCGTACAGCTTTCGGGTGTGGCGGTACATGCCGGGCCACTTGTTCTTGTAAAGGAGGGATACCCGTTTTGTGGGCAGGTACCACCATTGATGCCGGTGCTGGGAATGCCAGATGTTCTGATGGAGAAAACGGCAGCCATCCTGCTGAATGAATGTGTACATGCGGCGGGCGCGCAGGGGAAGATTGTGCCGGTATCCGGCTGGCGGTCGCGTGCTCAGCAGCAGTTTATCTGGGATGATACCACGCAAAAGGAAGGGGAACTTTTTGCCCTCCGCTTTGTGGCCAGGCCCGGGTGCAGTGAACACGAAACAGGCCTTGCCATAGATCTTGCGCTTGCAGCAGAACATATCGATTTTATTCGCCCGTATTTTCCGTATGATGGCATATGCGGTAAATTCCGAGCTCTGGCGGCACAATATGGGTTTGTTATGCGATACACAAAAGAAAAAACAACGATCACCGGCATTGCATGTGAACCATGGCATTTCCGTTATGTGGGTACTCCGCATGCGCTGCTGATGGAACACAACGGCCTGTGCCTGGAAGAGTATGCTGTATTTTTGCGGGAAAACGGCCCGCAGCGCTGCTTGTTGAGCGGTGGACGTGAGGCGGTTGTATTTTATCTGCCAGCCCAAAAGGCGTATGATGTGCAGCTGCCACAGGGATGTGTACAAATATCAGGTGATAATGCGGGCGGGTTTATCGTTACCCTATGGCAGGAAGCAGCCCGGAGGTGCGGGGCATGAAGCAGAAAACGCTCCCGATGCTGGATGTGGCGCGTATAGCCGCAGCGCTGCTTGTGATTACCATTCATACTTCGCCATTGTCAGATGTCGCTCCCAATGCGGATTTTTTTCTTACGCGTGTGTTAGCCCGGCTGGCAGTTCCATATTTTTTTATGCTTACAGGCTATTTTCTGGAAAAAGGGAAATGGCAACGTGTGAAGCACACGCTTTGTAAAACGGTTGCTTTGTATGCGGTGTGTGTGATACTTTATCTGCCACTGAATATCTATACCGGCGATTTTTCCGATTGGCCTTCTTTTCCCACGGGGCGTCTGATAAAAGATCTGCTGGTGGACGGAACCTGGTATCATCTGTGGTATCTGCCTGCTATACTTTTGGGCGTGCCCGTGGCTATGGGGCTGCGCCGGATGGGCTGGAAAACGGCAATAGCTGGCGCCGGTGTATTGTACTTGATAGGGCTTTTTGGCGACAGCTATTATGGGTTTGTTGAGACGGTTGACCCTTTGCGGGCTTTTTATCAGGGGATTTTTGCAGTGTCCTCTTATACACGAAACGGTTTGTTTTTTGCCCCCCTGTTTTTGCTGCTGGGGGCGCTGTGCACACGCCTGCATCTCAGACATCCAAGGGTGCTTGCCGGGTGTGCATTTGCCGCTTTGTGCGCGGAAGCATTTGCGCTGAAACTCGCAGGGGTACAGCGGCATGACAGCATGTATATATTCCTTCCCTTATGCTCGGTTGCGGTACTGTGTTCGCTCATTGAATATAATAAATGCAGAAGTAATATTGCGGCAGAAATATAAATGTGGGTCTATATCCTTCACCCATGGTGCATCGTGCTGGTGCGCGGCGCAGCCAGAGTGCTTCATGCGCAAAGCCTTCTGGTACAAAGTGGCCCGGGCCATTTTATATCAGTCACGGTCCTCAGCTTTCTGGCCGCTTGGTGTATGCATTGGGCTATACGTCGTTTTACTCCCGAAAAAACATCCGTAACTGCGCGGGCCTGGCGTGAGATAAATCTGTGCGCTTTACGGCATAACGCACAGGTGCTGCAAAATATGCTGGGGAGTTGCAACCTGATGGCCGTGCTGAAGGCAAACGCCTATGGGCACGGCGCCGTGAAAGTGGCACACACATTGCGGCGGCACTGTGGGGTACGCAGCTTTGCTGTAGCCAGTGTGGCAGAGGGGATAGAGCTGCGCCGTGCGTTTGTACGCGGCGAGATCCTGGTGCTGGGATATACACCGGCATGTCAGGCACATCTTCTGCACCGATGGAACTTAAGCCAGGCTGTTATAGATGAGGCGCACGCGGCTGCGCTGGCAGCTACCGGTGTAAAACTGCAGGTCCATCTTGCGTTGGACACGGGCATGCATCGCCTTGGAATTCCGGCACAAAATACGGCAGATATCCTTCGTGTGTACAGCAACCGTAACCTGTGTGTGAAAGGCGTATTCTCTCATCTGTGCGTGAGTGATATGCAAACACCGCGGGCTGTGGAATATACCCGTAGCCAAGTACAAGCATTTCAAAAAGCCGTGGGTGCGATCCGCGCTGCAGGGGAAGATCCTGGCGCTATTCATATACAGGCAAGTTATGGCGTATTGAATGGAGATTTTCACGACTATGACATTGCGCGGGTGGGAATTGCGTTATATGGTGTGCTTAGTGATGGCGCACCCGCGCGCCGCCGGCCACCATTACATCCAGCACTAAGCCTTTTTGCACGGGTGGCAAGTGTCCGCCGGCTTGACGTAGGGCAAAGGGCAGGATATGGTTTGGAATTTGAAGCAAAACGGCCCACAGACCTTGCGTGTGTCACAATTGGCTATGCCGATGGAATTCCGCGGAATTTTGCGCATCATGGCGGGCAAGTTCTGGTGTGT
>CAMBHV010000123.1 GCA_945867255.1 uncultured Clostridia bacterium | reverse complement strand
AAAGCGTATATAAAGGCAAGGCGGTGCTGGTGCTGTGTGCCCAGGACGCCTCCGCGGGCACACAGGCCCGGGTGAGACGCTTTTGCGAGGGAGCGTGCGAGGTGCTCGAACTTCCCTGTACGCAGGCACAGCTTGCTTCCGTTACAAAAAAACCTACCGCGGTGTTGGCTGTCCAGAACGCAGAGTTGGCAAAACTTTGTGCTGCTGCAGTTGATGCTGCGCCTGGCCACGACTAAGGAGGAGTGCCCATGTCGATCGAGATCAAATATAAATTAGGCGACCTTGCCAAGGACCTTGGCGTTGCAAGCAAAGATATTATTGAAATGCTGAACACGCTGGAAAAAGGCGAGGCGAAAAAACACACTACGCCCCTGGAAGAAAGCGAGCTGAACCTTGTTTTGGAGCAGATGACCAAAAACGCGCAGGAAAATAATTTCGACGCGTATTTTGCCGCGGCATCTGCCTCAAAGAAAAAAGAAGAGAAAAAGCAGCGCCCCAAGGAAAAACTGACGGTATCCGCCAATGCAGGGCCGCTGAAAAAAGCAGACGGCACCATTGTAGAGATGCCTACCAGACATAAGGAAAAGGCTGCCGAAAAGGCCGTGCACACCGAAACGCCCAAAAAAGAAGTGGTCACGGTTACGGTGGATACACGCAGCGTGGACGTGAACCTTGATAAGTTCAACGAAAAATATACCTCGCTTGCCGCAACGAAAAATGTGGAGAATCGCCGCAAGCCCATGCCGGCCGGCAACAAGCAGAAATTCAGCGGAAATAAAAACCGTTTTGGTGGCCGTGGGCCGCAGGGGAAAAAGCGTGAAACAGAAGCTGAGCGCTTGCAGCGAATTCAGCTGGAAAAAGCGCGTAAGGCCCAGTTGAAAGTGTCTATTCCGGACGAGATCACGGTGGGCGAACTGGCCACTCGTTTGAAAGTGAACGTGGCACAGGTGATCAAAAAACTGATGGGCCTGGGCGTAATGGCTTCTATCAGTGAAGTGATCGACTTCGATACGGCCAGCCTGGTGGCGGAAGAACTGGGTGCCAAGGTGGAACATGAAGTACATGTTACCATTGAGCAGCGCCTGTTTGAAGTGGACGAGGACAAGGCGGAAGATCTTGAGGAGCGCCCGCCTGTTGTGGTGGTAATGGGCCACGTAGACCACGGTAAAACATCGATTCTGGATGCCATTCGCAAAACGCGTGTTACCGCAGGCGAGGCAGGCGGCATTACTCAGCATATCGGTGCGTATCAGGTGGAAAAGAACGGAAAGATCATCACGTTCCTGGATACGCCGGGCCATGAGGCGTTCACGGCAATGCGTGCACGCGGTGCCGAAATGACGGATATCGCTGTGCTGGTGGTGGCGGCAGACGATGGTATCATGCCGCAGACGGTGGAATCCATCAACCATGCCAAGGCGGCAAACGTTACCGTAATTGTGGCCATCAACAAGATGGATAAACCCACGGCTAACCCCACGCATGTAATGGAGCAGCTCACACAATATGAACTGGTTCCTGAAGAATGGGGCGGAGATACCATTTGTGTGCCAGTTTCGGCGCTGACAGGCCAGGGGATCGAGGATCTGCTGGAGAATATCAACCTTGTGGCTGAAGTGAAAGAGCTGAAAGCAAACCCGAACCGTCGCGCAAAAGGTGTTGTGATCGAGGCTCGGCTTGACAAGGGCATGGGCCCTGTGGCAACCATTCTGGTGCAGAAAGGTACTCTGCATCAGGGCGATATCGTAATTGCTGGTACAGCGGTGGGCCGTGTGCGTGTAATGCGCGATGATCAGGGCCGTACGCTGAAGCAGGCAGGCCCGTCTACGCCGGTAGAGATCACTGGCCTGACAGAGGTGCCTTCCGCAGGCGATATCTTTGACGCTGTGGAAGATGAGAAACTTGCCCGGGAACTGGCCGACCAGCGCGCTGTTGAGGCCAAGGAAAAACAGTTTGCCAGCTACAAGAAAGTGACGCTTGATAACCTGTTCAGCCAAATTGCCGAGGGTGAGCGCAAGGAACTGGCCATTATTGTGAAAGCGGACGTTCAGGGATCGGCCGAGGCGGTGAAGCAGAGCCTGGAAAAGATCTCGAATGATGAAGTGCGCGTGCGAGTGATCCATGCGGGTGTGGGCGCTATCAATAAATCGGACGTGATGCTTGCCAACGCCGGCAATGCTATCATCATTGGCTTTAATGTGCGGCCGGATCCCATTGCGAAAGAAGAAGCTGCACAGGCAGAAGTGGAGATGCGCATGTACCGCGTGATCTATGATGCCATCAACGATGTCACGGACGCAATGAAGGGTATGCTTGCCCCGAAATACCGTGAAGTGGAGCTGGGCCGTGCCGAAGTGCGCAATGTGTTCAAAATTTCTTCTGCGGGTACAATTGCCGGCTGCTATGTGCAGGAGGGCAAGGTAACACGTGCTGCCAAGATCCGTATCGTTCGTGACGGTATCGTGATTACCGAGGACGAGATCGATTCGCTGCGCCGCTTCAAAGACGATGTTAAGGAAGTGGCCCAGGGCTATGAATGCGGCATCGGGCTTGAAAAATTCTCTGATATCAAGGAAGGCGATATCTTCGAGGCCTTCATGATGGAGGAGTACCGCGATTGACCGCGTGAAAGGAGGCAGGTATGCCACAATCTAAGAATATCGCGCGCCTGTCTGAGGATATGAAGCGCGAACTGATCGCCATTATTGGCCAAATGAAGGATCCTCGCCTTCAAACGGGCCTTTTAACGGTGATGCGTATCGAACTTGCGCCGGATCTTTCGTTTGCCAAGGTGTTTATCAGCGTGCTGGGGAAACAGGACGGTGCGGCGCAGCAGGCTGTTGCTGCGTTGAACCGTGCGGCAGGGCATGTGCGCACTGAGGTGGCAAAGCGGATGCATATCCGCAAAACGCCGGAGTTCCGCTTTGTGGAAGATGGCGGTGCAGCATATGCACAGCATATCAATGAACTGATACAGGGCCTTTCATAAAGGTGCTGTTGCGGCGTTGCCGCACAGAGGGGAAATGCGGTGTGTTGCGCACCGCAAGCATTGTGTAAAAAGAGGAGAAATTATGAGCGAGATCCTGCAAATGGCACAGGCGATCAGCCGCCTGCTGAAAGCGGATAATATCCTGCTTTTATGCCATAAAAATCCGGATGGCGATACGGTTGGCAGCGCGATGGCGCTTTGCCATGTGCTGAAGGAACTGGGGAAAACAGTGGCTGTCCTGTGCGCAGACCCCATCCCTGCGCGCTATGAGTATATGCAGCTGTGTCTGTTTGAAGAGGGCGATTTTGAACCTCACTTTGTGGTGGCGGTGGATGTAGCGGGAATTCAACTGTTTGGTGACAGTGAAATGGTGCAGAAATACGCCCAGAGGGTGGATCTGTGCATTGACCACCATACTTCCAATTCCGGTTATGCGGATGCCCTTTTGCTGGACGGCGACGCGGCGGCTACGGCCGAGTTGTTATATGATATGTTCAGCGAAATGGGTGCAGCCATCACACCGCTGGTGGCAGATTGCCTGTATACCGGCCTTTCCACAGACACGGGCTGTTTCAAGTTTACAAACACCACCGCGCACACACATCTGGTGGCGGCCAAATTGATGGAAGCCGGGGCACACACCGTAAAACTGAACAATCTTCTGTTCGAAAGCAAGTCCCGCAGCCGTATTGCGCTGGAAAGGTTTGCACTGGAAAACCTGGAGTACTATTTTGAAGGGCGCTGCGCGCTGATTTGTCTGACAAGGGACCAGATCGAGGCCAGCGGGGTGGAAGCCAGTGAACTGGAAGGGATTACGGCGATTCCCCGTATGATCGAAGGCGTAGAAGTTGGCCTTACTTTGCGTCAGCAGCCTTCCGGCAGCTATAAGGCCAGCGTGCGCACGGTTCCCGGTGTGGATGCTTCTGCGATTGCAGCGCATTTGGGAGGCGGCGGCCATAAGCAGGCGGCAGGTTGTGAAATTTTGGGCAGCACAGACAATGCCAAGGCGGCACTGCTCAGCGAAGTGGAAAAGGTATTATGCAGGGAATCCTGATTATGGACAAGCCCGCCGGCTTTACCTCCTTTGATGTGGACGCAAAGTTGCGTGGAATCCTGGGCACAAGAAAAATCGGGCATGCCGGAACACTGGATCCTATGGCCACGGGTGTTTTGCCCGTGTTTGTGGGGCGCGCGGCCAAAGCGGTGGATATGTTGCCCAACACGGATAAAACGTACGAGGCTACGATGCGTCTTGGAGTGCGCACCGACACGGGCGATATTACAGGGCAGGTGCTGGAGACAACAAAAGTGCCAGACGCGTTGAGCGCGGTTGAAGTGTCTGCGGTGCTAGAGCACTTCGTGGGTTCCGGCATGCAGACACCGCCTATGTATTCGGCAGTGAAAGTAGGCGGCCAGCCGCTTTATAAACTGGCGCGTCAGGGTAAAACCGTGGAGCGCAGGGCGCGAGCGGTTATGATTTATTCGCTGGAATTGCTTGGCCGTGAAAGCGAGAGCGATTACCGTATCCGAATCGCGTGCAGCAAGGGTACGTATGTGCGTGTTTTGCTTGAGGATATCGGCCGCGCGCTTGGCGTTCCCGCAACGATGGCTGCATTGCGCCGAACGGCCGCAGCCGGGTTTACTCAGGCACAGGCCGTTACTTTTGCTCAGGTAGAACAGGCAAAAGCCCAAGGCACGCTGACGCAGATGTTGCTTGGCGTAGAGACGGTATTTGCAGATTTGAATGCAGTTCAGGTGGACGAAAAGGGGGCCAGCCGCCTTTTCAATGGGGCGCCTGTATATCGTTGTACCGCTGCCAATGGCCGGGTGCGCGTATTTGGCCCTCAGGGATTTTTGGGAACAGGCCGTGTGGAACATGGTGTTTTAAACATCGAAAAACGATTCTTCGAAGGATAACAGCCCCCCTTTATATGGGGTTGTGGCGCCCTGCTGGCATGCGGCCCGGCAGGGCGTTTCACTAAGAGAAAGAGGAGGCAGCGCCCATGCAATGGGAAACAGAGATACAGCCAGGCATGTGTACTGGCAGTGCCGTGGCGCTGGGATATTTTGATGGTGTGCATTTGGGCCACCGCGCCGTATTGGCTGCGGCCCGGAACTGGGCATGTGTTCATGGCGTGTCTACAGCCGTATTTACCTTTACATTGCCGCCGCATGCGGCACTGAAGGGTGCACATATCCTGCAGGATATCGAAAAACAGCGCCGTCTGAATGACTGCGGTGTACAG
>CAMBHV010000122.1 GCA_945867255.1 uncultured Clostridia bacterium | reverse complement strand
TTTTCAGAAAGCTCTTCCGGTAAAATGGCTGAACCCCATATTGATCCAGCAATTCATAATGCCGCTTGGTAGGATACCCTTTGTGCGCGTCCAATTCATATTGCGGATATTGCTGCGCCAATTGTTTCATGTAGCGATCTCTTGTTACTTTTGCAAGAATGGAGGCTGCTGCAATGCTGGCGCTGGAGGCATCTCCTTTTACTATGCTCTGAACAGGCACTTCCAGCTTCGGGCATCGGTTCCCATCCACCAGAACAAGGCCCGGGCGCAACGCAAGGCCCTGCACTGCCTGCTGCATGGCCAGCATCGTGGCATTCAGAATATTGATGTCATCTATTACTTCCGGCCCAACCATGGCTACATTCCAGCAAAGCGCCCGCTGACAAATCAGGTCATATAACGCCTCGCGTTTTTTCTCTGAAATCTTTTTGGAGTCGTTCACGCCTTCTATCCTATCACCTGGCCGCAAAATCACTGCGCCGGCACATACAGGCCCACATAAAGGGCCACGGCCCGCTTCATCCACACCACACAGCACACCGTACTCTGTGCGTATTGCTTCATCATATGCAAATAGCGCCTCATTTATCATTCTTCCGGCCTCTCCAATGAAACGCGCCCCAGCTTGCTGGCACGGAACTCATCCACCAGCATAATGGCCGCACGCTCGGTATTCACCGCGCCGCCACTTATGAGCATACCGCGTTTTCTTCCCACAATGTGCAAAAGCTCGTATGCATCCTGTGCAAGATCTTCCTCGCTCAGGCGATACCGCTCGGCCAACCGTTGCGGATAAGCCCGCTGCAATTGCGCCAACAGGTTCATGGCAAGTGTTTCGATGTCTAATATCTCATCACGGATAGCACCGATAAACGCAAGGTTGGCGGCCACTTCGTCTGATTCGAATTTTTTCCACAATACGCCGGGCATGTCCAACAAGTCATACTCCCCGGCGCTCACCCACTGCTTACCACGCGTGACACCTGGTTTATCCGCTGCCTTCGCACGTGAGGTGCCTGTAAAACTGTTGATAAAAGTAGATTTTCCCACATTCGGGATGCCTACCACCATTACGCGGGTACGCGCGCCTGCCATGCCACGCTGAGCACGCTTTTCCAAAAGCTGAGAAAGTTCAGCAGCAATGGCCACCTTTACGCTTTGCATACCCATGCGCTGCTTACTGGAAAGCGCAATGCATCCAGCGCCCTGAGATTTAAAATATGCCTTCCAACGCGCGGTGATGGCTTCATCTGCGAGATCTGCCTTGTTCAGCAAATACAGATGAGGCTTACCCTGTGTAGCTTTTTCCAGTTCCGGATTCAGGCTGGAGCGCGGGATGCGCGCATCCAAAAGCTGCAGAACAACATCCACATTTTTTCGGTTTTCAGAAATCAGGCGCAGAGTACGTGCCATGTGGCCCGGGAACCACTGAATCTGCCTGTGATTGATATTTTCACTCATGATACCTTTCCCATCTGTGAAAGTGGCGTCAGGCGCCACAGGACTTTTCCGAGAAGATCTCGTTCATCAATGCAGCCTATCTCACTGGAACGGCTGTCTTTGGAACCGTTTCGATTGTCACCCAGCAGAAATACACATCCTTGTGGAACCGTGAGAGGGAACTGAATATCGTAAGAAAGCGTGGTAGGAGTAAGAGTATAAGATTCATCCAATGCTTCGCCATTGCGATACACGATGCCTGCCTCGAAATCGATGTTGATCACATCGCCCCCTACGCCAATCACGCGTTTCACCAGCATGTCTCCATAACGGGAATAGGAATCCACCACAACGACATCCCCAAATTCCGGCTTGTAAAACGCACTTTGCACTGCCACACGCTGGCCGGAATATAAAGTAGGCTCCATGGAGTGGCCATCCACTGTAACAATGCGTACCACAAACGTAAAGCACAGTACAATCGCGGCAAGGCCAAATACTGCAGCATCATACCATTCAAACCACTCCGGGTTACGTGCCCTGCGTGCTGCGCCCATTTCGCCCCATCTCCCTTCCGGCAAAATACGGAAAAAAGGGAGAATGCAACCATTCTCCCTTTCTTTCGATAGCCACAAATTACAGCTGCTCTTTGACCTTGGCAGCCTTGCCCGTACGGTTGCGCAGATAGAACAGTTTGGCGCGGCGCACTTTACCTTTGCGCACCACTTCCACTTTTTCTACGAACGGAGAGTTCACGGGGAACACACGTTCCACACCTACGCCGTAGGAAGAACGACGAACGGTGAACGTCTCCTGAATGCCGCCGTGACGCTTGGCAATCACGGTGCCTTCAAAAGCCTGGATACGCTCGCGGTCACCTTCCTTGATGCGAACGGATACGCGCACGGTGTCGCCCACATTGAACACGGGCTTATTCTCTTTCAGCATGCCTTCGGTCATCAGTTTCATTGCGTCCATTTTTGTTTTCCTCCATGTTTTGAGAGACATTCATACCCGGAAGCGCCGGCAGAGGACTGTCCGTTTAATGATATACATTAACCCCGCTGTTGGCACAGCGGCATAACGCTAGAATATAATACCACAAAAGGCACGACAATGCAAGGAAAATCAGCAGAAATTTTCTCCATCCGGTGTTTTCAGTGCCACACGCAATACGCGGGCTGCACTGGCCGGCAAACCTGTTGTTTTCTCAAGGTATTCTAAAAGTAAAGCCGGGTTCACCGTGAGGGTATTACCAGCCGGAAGCGTCAGAGGAACAACAAGCCCTGCTTGTTGCTGTTCGGCTATTAAGGAAGGCACATACTGCTTAAGGTCAATTTGCTTTACCTTTCCTTTTTTACCCTTCTTTTCCACAAGCGCCTGTGCAGTAGAATTGTAACTCTGCACAGCATGCAAAACTGCATGTGCCATATTTACGCCATACTGCAGTTCATATTCGGCACTGGCAATACAGGAAGGGTCCATCCCCGCCGGTTCCAGTTTTGTGGCACAAATTCCTTTCGGAAGACAATCCTGCAATGCCTGCCGCGCCTGCTGCCAATCTTCGGGTACTGGGTCCATCTTACAATCCAGAGATTCCACTAAGCTCTCCTGACCAAGGGCAAGCGGGGCGGCAAATGTCATATAGATATGCGGATTAAAGCCCTGAGTATACCATACCGGTAAGCGAGACCGCTTCAACGCGCGTTGCATCACACGCTGAAGGTCCAGCAAAGAAATATATGCCGCTTCACCCGTTTTGGTGAACCAGATCCGAACGGTAGTCAAAACAAGCCCTCCCCAGCAGTTGGTTTGCGCCACACCCGGCGCAGGAACGGTTGCATGGCTGCGTGGTGCGCGCCTGCATCGCCTTTTCATATTCTCGGATCAGATACTGTTTTGTGACGCCGTAATCCAAATGGTCCCACGGCAATGTTTCATCGAACGGTAATGCCCGGTTCGCATAAAACGCGGGGTCCACCCCCATGTCATGAAACACCTGCATCCAAGTGTCAAAATGGAATTCTTCTTCCCAGCTGTCAAAATAGCATCCGCGGCGAAACGCCTCCAGCAGAACAGCACCAAGGCGTCTGTCTCCTTTGGCAAACACTGCCTCCAGAAAACTGGTGCGGCTGTCGTGATAACTTACGCTGATTTTTTTGCTTTTTACACTGTGCAAAAGATGCTGTTGTTTTTCACGCAGGGCTTCCTGGGTATCCTGCGGCACAAATTCAAATGGCGTGTGCGGCTTTGGTACAAAGCATGCCACACTGATGGAAACCTGCACGCTTTTTCCCCTGGGACGATTTGGGTTTTGATAAAACAGTTCCACCACACGCTGCGCCGTTTGAGCAATCCCCTCGATATCCTCCATAGTCTCTGTGGGAAGGCCCATCATAAAATAGAGTTTCACGGAAGTATAGCCGGCGTCAAAAGCCAGCGTGCAGGTCTTTTCGATCTCCTGCATGGTGACATTTTTGTTGATTACATCCCGCAGGCGTTGTGTACCCGCTTCGGGTGCAAAAGTAAGGCCGCTTTTGCGAACCCTGGAAGTTTTTTCCACCAGTGATTGCGAAAAATTATCAATACGCAAACTGGGAAGAGACATGCTGACGTGTTCTTTTCCGGTCCATTCCAGCATATCGTCCAGCAATTCTTCCAGCTGGCCATGATCGCTGGTGGAAAGACTTGTCAGGGAGATTTCATCATAGCCTGTGTTTTCGCACAGCACTCTGCCGGCCTGGCTTAGCATGCCGGCATCCCGCTGACGCATGGGCCTGTACAAAAAGCCTGCCTGGCAAAAACGGCACCCACGCACACACCCACGCAGCACTTCGATTTGGGCACGGTCGTGCACTGCGCCAATCATGGGCACCACAAAGTTGCGCGGAAGCGGCTGCGCATTCATATCCTGAAGAATAGCCTTTGTTACAACAGCCGGCGCCCCACAGTGCGGCGTCACTTTTTCCACCCGCCCATCGGGCAGATAACTTACTTCGTACAACGAAGGCACATAAACACCCGGGATCTGCGCCAGTTTTACCAGGATATCGTGCTTGGAAAGCCCCTGCCTGCGCCCCTCCAGGATGGTGTCACACACATCAGGCAGCTGAATCTCGCCCTCACCCAACATGAATAGATCAAAAAAATCTGCCAGCGGCTCTGCGTTACAGGCGCATGGCCCACCCGCCACGATAAAAGGCGCATCTTCACCTCGCTGGCTGGCCAAAAGAGGAATTCCGCCAAGCTGCAGCATGGCAAGGATATTGGTGTAGGACAATTCATATTGAAGCGTAAATCCTACCACATCGAACTGATCCAATGGATCCTTACTTTCCAGCGCATACAGCGGGATACCGCGCTGTTCCATCTCGGCTTTCATATCTACCCAGGGCATGAAAACGCGTTCGCACCAGAATTCGGGGCGATCATTCAAAATCTCATACAAGATCTTCATACCAAGAAAAGACATACCCACTTCATAGGTATCCGGAAAACAAAAGGCAAACCGAAGCCTAACATCATGTTTATCCTTATATACGCAACCGGGTTCCCCACCCGTGTAACGCCCCGGCTTCTGCACATGCGCCAGGGCAGCCTTCAGCGTCTCATTCATCATATACTCTCCACATCCGTTCTTTTCACATCGTAGCCCATTGTACCGTATCCGGTCAAAAAAGGCAATGCCTTTACCGGCATGCCGTTGTATCGTGTGCTGTCCAAGAAGATGGCCCGGTGCCAAGGCAGCTGGACGGCGCGCCCATGCCAGAATAAGGACCAACAAACATATCCCCAACCCAAAGGCCAGGAAAACACAAGAAATAA
>CAMBHV010000121.1 GCA_945867255.1 uncultured Clostridia bacterium | reverse complement strand
AATGGCGCCCAAAATGTTCGGGAAGAATGTAAGTACCAAGTTCGGGAACACAAGGTCGGGGTTATCCAGGAACTTGTCGCCGAAATAAGCGCGGCCCATGTTACCGATGATCATACTACCGATCAGGATGGCACCCAGCCAGATGGAAAGCACAACGGAAGAAACGTAAACGGTCTTTTTGTCCTTGATGGTGAAGTTCGTCTGCACCAGCTGCGGCAGGCCCCACGGGGTCAGCGCATACACGGCAGAGAACAGGAACAGGTTGCTCCAACCCATCGGGCCCGGCGTTTCAAGCAGCGCAGGGTCAGCTGCAGCCACACCGGCAGCAATCTGTGTGGGCCCACCAATGATGAAGAACCCGGCCACCAGCACGGCCAGCATGCCGAAAGCCATCATCAGGCCCTGGATCACGTCTGTATAGCAACGTGCCATGTAACCACCAAATACAAGGTACACGCACGCAACGCCTGCCACAAGGAATACACTTACTTCATAGCTCAGGCCAAGCAGGCTGCCAAGAGAAAGTGCACCACCCTTGATAACGCCCACCATGTACGGAACCATGAAAATGATGATCACGATAGAAGCGATCATGCTTGCCGTATTGCTTTTAAAACGCTTGCTGATGTACTCCGGAAGGGTCATCGCGTTCAGTCGCACAGAAACTCTGCGCAGGCCGTGCGAGAAGAAAATCAGGCCCAACGGCAGCAGGATAACCTGCGCCACGGGCATCATCAGGTATGCCATGCCGGCTTTATAAGCCGTGCCGGTATTACCGATGAACGTAGAAGCACTGAGGTAAGTGGAGCCGTAGGTCAAGGCAAATACCCATGGGCCCACACTGCGACCACCTGTCAGGAAGCCGCTGAGGTTGTTTGCGTATTTTTTGTTACAATAAACACCAATGCCCAACATGCCGATGATATAAATAACCAGCACGATAAGGCCTGTCGTTGCAAGAGAGCCAGTTAACATGATTCCATCTCCTTTATTCGCGTTCGCACGAGTGGGGGGCGCACGCCCGCATTGCCGCACGGGAGATACCCGCATTACAGCACCGCCGCGGGGCGGCCCATTCGTATCTCAGCTCAGTTTCCTGTCTTCAGGTATTTTACATACCGATAGATGCAGTAGCCTGCGGTAAGCACCGTCAGGATAGGGCCTACAAACCAGCCAAGATATGTCGGGAAAGGCAGACCTAAGATCATAATCGTTCCTCCCTTATGGATTCTTCATGGTTGTGCTTTCAAATTCATTGTTCTTCTGTCAAGGTAAGTAAACGTGCGTAAACGTTTACAATAAAACAGAACAACCTATGCGCTCCCCCGGCCACTGCAACCATATGGGAAGGCGCTGCCGTTCTGTTTTTGGGAAGGCGCCCGCCGCGCGGCGCGGCGGCAGGGCTTTGCCGCGCGGCGGGGCCGGAAAAGGGCTTTGCTCTTGGGCACAAAGGCCCAAAATTCATGCCAAAAGCCGAAATTACTTCTTCTGCATCAGCAGGGCCAGCACAGCCTTCTGGGCGTGCAGGCGGTTCTCAGCCTGGTCATATACGATGGAGTGCTCGCCGTCGATCACAGCGTCGGTCACTTCTTCGCCGCGGGCTGCGGGCAGCGGATGCATGTAGTAGGAAACGGGCTTCGCGAGCTTGAAGTGCTCGTCGGAGATACACCAGTCTTTCTCGAACTGTTTGCGGTACTCCTTATCCTCTTCCTTGCTCATGCCGTGGGTGCTGCCCCAGCTCTTAGCATAGATCACGTCGGCGTCGGTGGCAGCCTCGTAGATGTCGTTCGTGATGGTCAGCTTGCCGCCCGTCTTCTGATAGGCTGCATTGGCGAACGCCATGTACTCGTCGTCCAGCTCATAGCCCTTCGGATACGCCAGCGTCAGGTCGGCGCCAAGCAGGCTGCAAGCGATCAGCATAGCCTGGGGAACGCCCGGAGATTTCACACGGTCGGAATAAGCCCAGCTCATCACGATCTTCTTCTTCTTCCAGTTGGTGCCCAGTTTCTCCTGCAGGGTCATGATATCGCCCATGCACTGGCAGGGGTGCTCTTTGTCATCCAGACCGTTGATCACGGGGATGGTGGTGGCCTTGCGGATCTCGTTCATGATGTCGCGGGCCATGCCGTATTTCTCAAGGTCATACAGACGAACCATCAGGGCGTCCAGGTAGCGGCTCAGCACAAGGCCCGTGTCTTCCCACGTTTCCTTGTTCTTGCGCTGCATGTTGTCCTCGCTGTAGTACTGTGCGTGGCCGCCCAGCTGCGTCATGCCCGTTTCGAAGGAAACGCGCGTACGGGTGGAGGGCTGCGCGAAGATCATGCCCAGGGTCTTGTTCTTCAGCAGCTCATGCGAAGCGCCCATGGCGTTCTGACGCTTCAGGTCGAAGGCTACGTCCAGAATGGTCTGGATCTCTTCACCTGTGTAGTCCATCAGGGTAACAAAGTCTTTTCCGCGCATATCGGTTCTCATAATGCTTTACCTCCTGTGTTGTGAAAAAATATCTATTCGGCAGGGCTGACGAAAATTCCCCAGCCTTGCTTTCCGGTTATGGTGCCTTCGTCAAACACCTTTTCGCCACGCACATAGGTGCGCACAACGGTGTAATGCATCGGAAGGCCTTCGTACAGCACGGCACTTTCCCGCGCTTTGGTGAACAGCTTCGAGGTATCCAGCGGCACAGGTGCGGCGTTTTTCTTCACCAGCACCACGTCTGCATCGGCGCCTTCGGCAAGGCGGCCTTTTTGGGGCGCCAGGCCCAGCATCTTTGCCGTGCTTTCGGCCGTGGCCTTTGCAATGGCCTCATAGGTCAAGGTGCCATCCTCCACCGCGTTCAAAAGAAGCGGCAGCGAAAGCTCCAGCCCGGGCAGGCCGTCAAAGGTGTGCCAGATATCCTGGCCGTTCTTCAGCTTTTCTTCTTTCAGATAGGGCGCGTGGTCGCTGCCCGTCATGGAAAACGCGCCGTCGCGGTACATCCGGCGCAGCTGCGCCATCCGCTGTTCATCGCGAAGCGGCGGTTTCATGCGTGCAAACACGCCCGCGTGCTCGGCTGTGTCTTCATTGAACATGATGTACTGCGGGCATGTTTCGGCGTACACCTGCACGCCTTCGGCCTGCGCCGCTTCGATCATCTTCACTGCTTCCGGCGTGCTCACATGGCACACGCTGGCACGGCATCCCGTTTTGCGTGCCGCCTCGATCACCCAGGAAACGGCGGCCGTTTCGGCCTCCACCGGGCGCGAATGGCAAAACGCTTTCAAGCCGTTTTCACCGGCATCCATGCGGCGCTTGGTCTCGGCGGCCACATACTGGTTCAGCTCGCTGTGCACTGCCAGCAGGCGCCCCGTCTTGGCCACACGCTCCATCACGCTGCAAAGCGCGTCCTGCGTCTCGCTGCACAGGCCATAGAACTCGGCCTCACGGCCGGGCACGGGCGGCATGGTAAACGTTTTATACGCCACAGCGCCCTGCTGTGCAAGCTGCTCGATGTCGTCCAGGTTATCCGCGCCGGCACCGCCGTACAAGGCGATGTCCACATATGCCACGGCCGTAGCCTCGGCTTTGCGCGCCAGGAATACCTCTTTGGTAGATGCCGGGGGGTTGCCCACAGGCATCTCTGCCACGGTGGTCACGCCACCTGCGGCGGCAGCCATGGTGCCGCTGGCGAAATCCTCGCGGTGCGAAAGCTTGCCGCCGCGGATGTGCACATGGCTGTCAATCATGCCCGGGAACACCAGCATGCCGCCGGCGTCCACCGTTTCCTTTGCGGGGTCGGGCACATCGCCCGGTTTCAGCACGCGTACGATCTTGCCGTCTTTGATCTCAAGGCCGCCTTCCAGGCAACCTTCCGGCCTCACGAGTGTGCCGCCAAGAATGTTCAGATCGTTCATCTGCATCCCCCTTTCGCATTTGAGCCGCCAGGGGCTCCGGCAGGCATGCGCCCGCCGGAACACCCTGAGGGCATTGTTATTTCAGCATGGCGTCAATGGCATAGGCAGCTTTTTTGCCTTCGGCTACCGCTTTTACCACGGTGGCGCCGCCGCTCAGCCAGTCGCCGCCCACAAAGCAGTTGGTGCCTTCCACACGCAGCGTGCCTTCGTCCACCTTGCCGGCCACAAGTGCCGTATCGGCCTTTTTGCCGATGGCGAACACAACCTGAGACACGTTCAGCGTGAATTCGCTGCCGGGCACTGCCTCAAAGCCCTTGCGCGCCTCGCCCGGTTTTTCCACCAGACGGTTGCGCACAAACGTCACGGCCGCGCCATTTTCCGTTTTGGCAATGGCAACGGGCGAAACCATGTACATCAGTTCCACGCCCTTGTCTGCCGCGGCGAAGAATTCCTCGTCGCATGCAGGCATCTCAGCGCGCGAACGGCGGTAAGCCAGCACGGCCTTTTCCGCACCTGCCGCAAGGCTGGCGCACACGGCGTCGATGGCAGAGTCGCCACCGCCCACCACAAGCACGGTGCCGCTGACAGCCTTCGTGGCGCCGCTCTTCAGGTCGGCCAGATACTTCGAGCAGCCCACCACGGGTGCGCCCTCGGCAATATCCACGCCGCTGATGCGGTCCTGCGAGAGGCCGGCGCCCACAAACACGGCGCCATAGTCTTTCGAAAGCTCTTCCAGTTTGGCAGCGTCCACCGGCGTGTTGTAGTGGAAGTGAACAGTCTCGGCCTCAAGCTCGGCCAGGTCATTTTCCACCACGGCAGCGTCGATGCGCTCGGCCGGGATCTCTTTTGCCACAACGCCCGCGGCAGCCGGTTCTTTTTCGAACACGTCCACCTCGTAGCCAAGGCGGGCCAGAATGGCTGTGCAGCCAAGGCCGGCAGGGCCGGCGCCCACCACGGCCACCTTCTTGCCGTTGGCCGGGGCCAGTTCGGGTTTGAAGGCAGCGTTCGCACACGCAAACTTCTGCAGATCGCGGATATGGATGGGTGCGCCGCAGTAGTTCATGGTGCAGTTTTTCTGGCACAGGTTTTCACTGGGGCACAGCGTGCCGCAGATGCCGCCAAGCGGGTTGGCGGTTTTGATCACGCGCTTTGCGCTTTTTACGTCCGCATAGCGCAGATGGCGGATAAACTGTGCCACGTCCACGCCCGCAGGGCAGCCCTGCTGGCAGGGGGCGTCCACACAATACAGGCAGCGTTTGGCTTCCGCCTGCACATCTGCCAGGTTCTGCTTGATCTCACTCATGGTTTCCGCCTCCTTTACCTGCGTTTCATTGTCATGCAGCTCACGGGGCACACCTGCGTGCACAGCCCGCAGCCGTCGCACTTCTCTTTGTCCACAACAGCCTTGCGGTTCTCATCCATGTGGATGGCGCTGTAC
>CAMBHV010000120.1 GCA_945867255.1 uncultured Clostridia bacterium | reverse complement strand
ATGGCCGCCGCCTTTGGTGTGACGGATGGAAAGAAGGTGGAGGCATGAGCACATTGAAAAAAGCATTGAAAGCGCGTGAATTGAGCAGCTTTCTGTTTCTGGTGGCGCTGTTTTTGATCGTGAGCTTGATTAACCCCACCTTCGCAAGCTCGGAAAACATTTCTGCGTGCTTTAACTCTGCAGTGGTGTATATTCTTATTGCGGTGGTCATGGCATTTGCCATCATCGTGGGTGAGATCGATGTTTCTGTGGGCTCCAACCTTGGTTTTGTAGCCACTGTAGTGGGCAGCCTTTTGCGTGACGGCTGCAACTGGCTGGTTGCATTCCTGATTGGCATTCTGATCGGCGCACTGGTCGGCCTTATCAACGGCTGGGGCGTTGCTGTGATGGGCGTTCCTTCTCTGATTTTCACGCTGGGCGTGAACGGCGTGCTGCGCGGTGCCATGTATGTGTATGCCGGCGGCGCTTGGGTAGAAAACCTGCCCAAGGAATTTAAAGATTTCTCTTCTGTCACCCTTTTGGGCGACCTTACCGTATATTTCTGCGCCTGCCTTGTGCTGGTTCTGGTGGTACATGTGCTGCTTACGCGCACACGCCGTGGCCGCTATTTTACGGCCGTGGGTGATAATGCGGGTGGTGCTACGCTGGTTGGTATCTCGGCGGTGCGCACCAAGGTGCTGGCTTATGTGATTTGTGGCATCATGTCTGCTTTGGCCGGTATCCTGTTCTGCAGCCGTATCGGTTTCGTTACTTCTCTGAGCGGTAACGGCTATGAGATGAAGGCTGTGGCAGCTTGTGTGCTGGGCGGTATCAGCCTGTCCGGCGGTGTAGGCAGCGTGGTAGGCGCTGCGATCGGCGCTGTGATCATGAGCTCGATCAGCTATCTGCTGGTATTCATGGGCTTCTCTTCGAACTACGACAACACCATTACGGGCGTGATCCTGATCAGCATCGTGGTGGTAGACTCGCTCATGCAGCGCCGTGCAGCGGTGCGCAACCGTCATGAGCGCCTGGCCGCCCGAACGGCTAATGTAACGGAAGGAGGCGCTGCGAAATGAAAAAGCCTTTTTCCGCAAAACTGAGCGGTGCATTGAAAAACTGGAACACATTCCTCGTAGTGTTGCTGGTTCTGGAATTTGTAGTGTTTGGCGCAGCCAACTCCAAGTTCCTGCGCATTCCGCTTTTGCTCACCAGTATCAATGACTTTATCGCCATTTGCCTGATTAGCTTGTTTGTAACATTCGTTATGATTACAGGCGGCATCGATATTCAGGCTGGTTCCATCGTGGGCCTTACTTCCATAGTGATCGGTGTATCCTGGCAGGACTTCGGCCTGAATATCTGGGGCGCGGTTCTTCTGGCCATAGTGGTTGCTGCACTGTGCGGCGCGCTGAGCGGTTTCTTTGTGGCGTACTGTGGCGTGCAAGCCATGGTAGTTACCTTGGGCGGTAGCTTTTTGTATGCCGGCCTTGCGCTCCTGGTATCCACACTCAGCTCTACCGAGAGCTATCAGGGCATCAGCGGCTTCCCCGACAGCTTTAAAGCAATTACCAGCTATAAACTGTTTGGTGTGATTCCTTCTCAGGTTCTGATTTTCCTTGCCATGACGTTGATTGCCTGGCTGCTGTTGCACAAATCCAAATATGGCCGCAAGGTATTCCTTGTGGGCGTAAACCAGCAGGCGGCAGAATTTTCCGGCATCAACACGCGCCGCGTGATCCTTTCTACTTACGTGCTTAGCGCGGTAAGCGCCGCTGTGGCGGGTATTGTGCTTACTTCTTACCTTGGCACTGCAAAAAGTGACCTTGGCAGCACGCTTACCATGAATATCATTACGGCCTGTGTACTGGGTGGTACGCTTTCCACAGGCGGCAAAGGCAGTGCCATTGGTACGGCGTTGGCGTCGCTTGTAATTGGCCTGATGCGCTTCGGCATGCCGCTGTGCTTCAAGGTGAATACCCAGTATCTGGATATCCCCATTGGTATTCTGCTGATAGTGGTTGTGGTGGGCCGCGCAGCGGCAAATCACCCCAAAACGGCGGCATTGTTTGCCAAGCTGAAAAAGAAAAATGCGGCTAAGGCTGCAAAATAATGTCCTCTAGAAGGGAACGCCCTTCTAAAGATATAAAAACAGGAGGTCATATCATGAAAAAAGCACTTGCAATCGTGCTGGCGCTGGCCATGGCTCTGACCATGGTGGCTTGCGGTGGTTCCACGCCGTCTTCCACTGCCAGCGAAAGCACACCCGCGTCCGGCTCCGCTTCTACAGCTGGTTCCGACGTGAAGTCCGTAGAAGGCATGACTGTTACCTTTATCCCGAAGGTGACGGGCAACGCGTTCTTCGAGGTTGCCAACAATGGCGCTCAGGAGTATGCGAAAGACTGGGGTATCACGGTTGACTATCAGGGCAGCGCTACTGCCGCTGTGGCCGACCAGGTGCAGGTAATCAACACGGCTGTTGCTTCTGGCACAGACGCCATCTGCATTTCCACTGTTGACGCTGCCGGTGTTTCCGACGCGCTGAAAGCTGCTGCTGATGCAGGCGTTATCGTTACCACATGGGACTCTGACGCTCTTCCCGAAGACCGTGACCTGATGGTTTCTCAGGGCACGCCTGAGGTGCTGGGCCAGATGCTGGTGGACATGGCTGTTGCTGGCCTGGAAGCCCGCGGTGTGGATCCCGAGAACGACGAAGTTACGTACTGCTGGCACTATTCTCAGGCCACTGTGACGGACCAGAACTCCTGGCAGGTTGCCGGCGAGGCCATCATTGCTGAGAAATATCCCAACTGGACGAACGTTGCTCCTGACAACTACTATTCTAACCAGGATGCCGAGCAGGCCATCACGGTTGGCGAGGCTGTGCTGAGCGCACACCCCGACATCGACCTGATCATCTGCAACGACTCCACTGCTCTGCCTGGCCAGCTGCAGGCTGCCGAGAACCAGGGCTACAATCAGGACAACATCACCATCACTGGTTTTGCTACGCCGAACTCCATCAAGGAGTACTGCTCCAACGGCACCATCTATAACTGGGGCCTGTGGGATTGCGCTGTGCAGGGCGGCCTGGGCTGCTACCTGGCTGCTTACCTGGCTGCCGGCAACGAAGTGACGGTTGGCGACACCATCACGGTTCCTGGCATCGGTGATGTAGAAGTGGTTGCGAACGACAGCATCGCTGAAGGTGCAGAGACTGGCGACGTGAACAACGGCGTTGTGCTGCTGCCCGAGCGTGTTGTGTTCACCGCTGAGAACATGGATCAGTACGATTTCTAATTAAAGGAAATCTCTTTTCCAGCCACCCTTTGAGGGCGGCACGCAGAGGCGGGCGGGGCGTTCCCGGCCATACTTTGAGCCTAAGCGGATGGCGGGGTTTGCCGTCCGTTTAGGCGCAAAGTATGGGAAAGTGCTTTGCGGGCATTGTTTGAAATGTACATATCAGAAGTATCACACTAAGGAGGATTTTTGACTTATGGCTGATAAAGAAGGCTTGAAAGTTGCGAAAGACTATCACACCGATGTTCCGTTCGCAAATCAGGGCAGCTTTTATGTAAAGGGCGCAAACAACTTGGATTGGGGCATGAAAAAGCACCTGTCCAACATTTTTAACCCGAAGAGTGGCAACACCGTGATGTTTGCGTTTGACCATGGCTATTTCATGGGTTCTACTGCCGGTTTGGAGCGTCTGGATCTCACCATCCCCAAGCTTCTGCCCAACGTGGATGTGCTGATGGGCACTCGTGGCGCACTGCGTACCTGCGTGCCCCCCGAATGCAAGAAAGGCATTGCGCTGCGCGTGTCTTCCGGTTCTTCCATGATCAATGATGACCTCTCGCATGAAGTGGTGGCCGTTGATATTGAGGATTCTATCCGCATGAATGCGGACTGCATGGCTGTGCAGACATTTATTGGCGCAGACGGCCAGCTGGCCAGCATTGACAATCTTTCGCGCTGCATCAATGCCGGCTTGCGTTACAGCGTGCCTGTGATGGGCGTTGTGGCTGTGGGCAAGGATATGGAGCGCACGGATCGCTTCTTTAAACTTGCCACCCGCATCGTGGCCGAGATGGGTGCCAACATCATCAAGACCTATTATTGCGACAACTTTGAAGAAATCGTGGCTGCATGCCCGGTGCCCATCGTGGTTGCCGGCGGCAAGAAGCTGCCTGAGGACGAAGCCCTGACGTTGGCTTATCGTTCTATCCAGGGTGGTGCACGTGGCTTGGATATGGGCCGCAACATCTTCCAGAGCAATCATCCTGTGGAGATGAGCGCCGCCATTGCGAAGATCGTGCACGAAGGCTTCACCGACAAGGAAGCATACGAGTTCTATCAGAACGAGATCCACAAGTAAGTATCAGCATGTGAGGTACGGCGGCATGTGTGGCGCTGCTGTTCCGGCAAGCTGCTGCTGAGCGGTTTTCCGCATAAAGACAGGCTGTGCGCGGTGCCGCCCGGAGATTCCCTTTCCTTTCCTCTCCGGGCGGTGGCCGGGCAGCCTGCTTTTTCATTTGTGCCGCGCTGCGGCCAGACAAGGGGAGAGGTATCATGTTGTTTTTACAGATCGTGCAGATGGTTCTGCCGGTGCTGGTAGCCATTGTGATTGGCTTTTTCTGCCGCCGCAGCGGCCTTTTGAATGCGCAAGGCCATGCGGCTCTGAAAACAGTGATAGGCAACATTACATTGCCGGTCGTGTTGTTTAATGCATTTCTGACTGCGGAATATAACTGGAACCTGGTGCTGGGCTTTGCGGTAGTATTCACGGCCTGTGGTATTGCATGTGCGGCAGGCTATCTTCTGCGTCCGGCGGTTGCACCATATGGAAGATTTTTGCCGTTTCTGATGTCCAGCTTTGAAGTGGGCATGCTGGGGTATGCGCTGTATGGCCTGCTGGCTGGAGAGAACGGCAGCCTTTCTACCTTAGCCATGTTTGACATTGGCCAGACGCTATTTGCCTATACGGTATGGCTTGCCCTGCTGAAAGTAGCCGGCGGCGAAAAAGCAGATGCAAAAAGCCTTATCAAAAACATGTTTACGAACCCGGCGTTTGATGGCATGGCCCTTGGTATCGTGCTGGGTGCGCTGGGGGTAGGAAAATGGGTGCTGGCGTCTCCGATATCCGGGATTGTGACGGATCTGATCAGTTTCCTTTCCGCGCCTACAGCCTGCCTGATTCTAATTGTAGTGGGCTATGAGTTATCTTTGAAAGTAAGCCTGTTGCGCCCGGTGCTGATCACGGTGGCGCTGCGCCTTGCTGTAATGGCTGTGTTGTGTGCCGTGTCGGCACTTGTTGTGTTCCGCTTTATGCCGTTCGATAAGCTCACCATG
>CAMBHV010000119.1 GCA_945867255.1 uncultured Clostridia bacterium | reverse complement strand
GGCAACGTCGTCTGTATCTCCCAGATGGCCGATCACCATCTTTTCCGCCGGCACGCCGTGCTCCATCAGGAAGCGCTGCTGTTCCGGCGCACAGCGGTTTTGAATGGAGGTGTGTGTATAAACGGGCAGGCCCGTCTGTTGGTGCACCTGCGCAATAATCTCCAGCATATGCCGGTTGGTCTCGGAAAGGCCGTATCGATCTGTAGCACATTTGATGATGCCCGCTTTCGCTGTGGTGCCCTGAATCCCTTTTTCCACCTCGTTCACAAGCCGCTTTACCATGCGGCTTGTTTCTTTTCCCACCAGCCATACTTCCTCATACCAATAAAAGCCAGTGGACGCAATGATGTGCATCTGTGCTTTTTCGCTTACTTCCCGAATCACATCGATATCCCGCCCAAGGCCCGGCGGAGTTGCGTCCACCAACGTGGAAAAGCCGCGGTTCTTCAGCCGGCGCAGCATCCGCACGGCCAGATCTACAAATTCAGCGCGGTCCAGCCAGTCGGGATAACTTTGCCGGGCCGTCCAGTTGGCACATAAAATGTGTTCGTGCATCAGGGTTTTCCCGAGATCTTTTGTGTCTACTTCACCCAATACGGTTTGTATCTTCATCTTTCAGACCTCCCGGATATTTTCCAGCGTACAGGCACCGGTAACAAGCTTCATCACTTCGTCTTCCGTGTATTGTCGGGCCGGCACAACCCCAAGGCTTTTCCCGTTGGCAAGTAGCAGCAAATGATCGCTCATGGAGAGCAGCTCCGGCATTTCGGAAGAGATCATAATAATGGCATACCCCTCCGCCACCAGCTGATTCATGATTTTATAGATCTCATTTTTCGCCCCAATATCAATGCCGCGGGTGGGCTCGTCAAGAATCAGCAGCCTCGGGTGCGCCATCAGGCAGCGCCCCAAAACTACTTTCTGCTGGTTTCCGCCGGACAGCGTCTGCACGCGAACGCGCATGTCCTGTGCTTTGATGCGTAGTTTTTCGAAATAGAAACCGCACGTTTTTCTTTCTTTTTCCTTTTGAAACACACCAAGGGCATTTGTCAGCTCGCCCATGCTGGAAAGCGTCAGGTTCTCCTCAATGTTCAAAAGGCCCACAAGGCCGTCTGCCTTCCGGTCTTCCGTTACAAGGCCAATGCCGTTTTCAATGGCCTTGCGCGGGTTTTGCGGAAAATACGGGCACCCTTCCAGCTTAAATTGCCCGCCGGAGAACGGCAGCTTTCCAAAAATAGCATTGACAAGTTCGCTTCGCCCGCTTCCCACCAGGCCGCACAGCCCGAAAATTTCGCCCTTGTGCACCTGAAAGCTTACATGTTCCACAATATTTTTGGAACGGTTGTACGGATACGGCACCGCCACGTCCTGTGCCTCAAACAGGACTTCGCCCAGCGGCACCTCCTGCTTGGGGTAATAGTTTTCCAGCTCGCGGCCGATCATCTCGGTGATCACACCGTCCACTTGGGCCGTCTTTGTCTGATGCTCGCTGATCATACGCCCGTCCCGCATGACGATCAGCCTGTCGGAATGTGCAAACACTTCATCCAGTTTGTGAGAGATTAACAGACACGTGATGCCCTCCTGGTTCAGGCGATGGATGATGGCGTACAAGTTTTCGGATTCTTCCTCGCTCAACGCCGCCGTCGGTTCATCCAGCACCAGAATGCGTGGATGGTTTGCCAGGGCCTTTGCAATTGCCACCAGCTGTTGCTGGCTGGGGTTCAAAGTAAGCAGCTTGACAGACGGCTGAACAAAGGACAACCCCACCATGTCAAGATATTGCCGTGCATCGCGCCGTAGTGCCTTCCAGTCCACAATACCCGCACGGTTTTTCTTCCAATGCCCTAAAAACAAGTTTTCCGCCACGGTGAGCTCATTGTGCATGTTAAGCTCCTGATAAATCATGGAGATACCGTTTTTCTCGCTTTGGCTTGTGTTGGCGAATTCTTTCTTTTTGCCTTCCAGCAGAATCTCGCCCTCAAAGCTGCCCGCGGGGTAAAACCCGCTCAGGATCTTCATCAAGGTAGATTTTCCTGCGCCGTTCTCCCCCAGCAGCGCCAGTGTTTCGCCCCGGCGCACACATAAAGTCACATCATCCAGCGCCATCACGCCTGAAAACCGCTTGGTGATATGGCGCATTTCCAACACGAAATCATCCATTCTGCTCACCTCTGGCCCGGCTTTGCTTTTTCTGCGGCTGTGCTTTTTGCACACCGCCCGTCAGCATTTTCCGCCGCCGCAGTGTATCCACGATCACCGCAAGGATAATGATGGCACCGATCACGATATTCTGCCAATAGGTGTCCACCGACAAAATAACCATAGCATTATTCAGCACCTTAATAATCGCGCAGCCAATCAGCGTGCCCACGATGGAACCGTTGCCGCCCGATAGACTGGTACCCCCGATGATCACCGCGGCAATAACGTTCATTTCATACCCGTCCCCTGCGCCCGGCGTGGCGGTGCCGCTTTTACTGGCAAGCAAAATGCCACTGAACGCTGCCAGCATCGCCGTCAAAACGTAAGTCAGAATCTTGATTTTTTTGATATTGATGCCCGATGTATTGGCCGCTGCTTCATTTCCGCCCACAGCCATGACGCTGCGGCCGAAACTTGTGTTGCGAAGCGTGAACGACGCCACGATCAGCAGTACCAGCGCCATAAAAATCGGTGCTGGAAAGCCCAGAAAACGTGTTTGTGCCAGTGCATTGAATGCGTCAGGGAAAGGATATACCGGCCGGCCTTCACTCAGTACATTGACCACACCCTTCACCATGTACATCATTCCAAGCGTTGTGATAAACGGCGGGATACCGAATGAGACGATAATTGCACCGTTCACAAACCCGATCAGCGCGCCGATTGCCAGCCCCAACAGAACGGCCGGCAATGTCGGCACGCCGCTCACCAGCGCCAGCCCTGTGGAATATCCGCTCAGCGCCACCACGGAACCGACAGACAGGTCCATCCCGCCGCTGATAATGGTGAATGTCATTCCAATGGCAATAATGAAATCCAGCGAAATATAGTTCAATGTGTCGGCAATGTTGCTGCGGCTCAGAAAATTCGGGTTCAGTATCGCCGCCACCGCGCACAGCACAAGCAACGGCACCAGAATGCTTACTTCCGGCTGGCGCAAAATGTGCCCCACCGCAGACAGCACGCGGTTATTCTTTTTCTCTTTCATGGTGTGCAACTCCTTATGTGAAAATCCTTTTGTCTTGTACGGCGCGTATAGCCGGCCCGGCCAGGGCTGCAATACCCCGGCCGGGCCGAATGATCCTGCCCTATTCCCTAGCTGCGGATTCAGGCCTCATCTTTATAGGTGTCCACGTTGTCTTTTGTCACCAGCACACAGCCCGTATCCACGCGTTCGGGGATGCTTTCCCCGTTCAGCAGATCCACCATATACTTCACAGATAGATAGCCGCCGTTCACCGGTCTTTGCGCAATTGTACCGTAAATTTCTCCATTGCGAATCATTTCCAGCGTCTGATCCAAATCGTCAAACCCAATCAGCAGAATCTCGCCCGTACGGCCCTGCTCCGCAATGGCCTGAGCTGCGCCAATCATGTCATTGGAAGTGGTGCCCAGCATAGCGTTCATCTCCGGATACGCCTGCATCATGGCCTGCGCCTTCTGCGTCGCCTGCCCCAGATCTGTATTGGCGGATTCCACTGTCAAAATCTCGATGCCATCTTCCTCTGCCACAGCTTCCTCAATGCCATCCACGCGCTGATTTACATTTTCACTGTCAAGGGCACCCGTTATAATACCTACTTTCGCCTGTCCGTTCATGGCTTCCACAAGTGACTGACCCAACATTCTGCCGGCTTCAGTATTTTCCGTTCCGATAAAGCTGGAACGTTTGCTGTCCGGAGAATCTGCATCTAGGCAAATGACCGGGATACCCTCGTCCACCGCGCGGTCAATCACTGGAGCGAAAGCATTCCCATCCAGCGCAGCTACAATGATTCCATCCGCCTGATTGGCAATGGCTGCCTCCATCATCTGGATCTGCTGCTGCGTATCAATCTTGGACGGACCCACAAAATCCAGTTCCACGCCGAACTCCTCGGCACCCTGTTCCAAGCCTTCGCGCACATCACTCCAGTAGGAAAGGCTGGTATTCGGGCAGATAAAACTTACCTGATAGGTTTCCGTATCACCGGATGCAGATCCGGCGCCGGAAGCTTGGCTGGACGAAGGCTGAGAAGAACATGCCGTCATGCTGAACACAAGTCCGGCACAAAGCATTCCCGCAAGAAACTTTTTCATAAAACAAAACCTCCATTTTCAAAACTCATTAAATTAATCGATTGCGCAATCGATTTAATTTCCCTAATACTACTCGTTTCTCTCTTTTCATGTCAATCGGCAAAGCTGCCAAAAAGCAATGTTCCTTTTCGTTTTTTTGTATAAATCATCGCTTTTTTGGGCATTTTTAAAAAAAATATTTGACATGTTTTTGAATTGCTTCTATAATTTAGAAAATGTTACATGCCGTAACGTAATCGATTTACATGTTTCCTGTTTTGTTACGTCACGAGCGAGGAAGGGGTATTATCCTTTGGGCAAAGCAAGAATCAGTGATGTTGCGAGGCTTGCCGGCGTGTCCACTGCTACTGTAAGCCATGTAATCAACAATACGCGGTTTGTCTCAGAGGCTACCCGCCAGCGTGTGCTGCAAAGTATTGCAGAACTGGATTACAGCCCAAATGAGATGGCGCGCATTTTAAAAACTGGGAAGAAAAAATTAATCGGTTTTATCGTGCCTGATATTTCTAACGAATACTTTTCCGCTCTGATCGAAGAGGTAGAGCGTACGGTAGCCAGCCAGTCATACAAATTGATTGTTACCAACACCCGGGAAAATGAACAAAATGAGCTGGACAGTGTCCGCGCGCTGACAAGCGGCATGGTAGACGGGCTTCTGGTGGCCAGCACTGCACACAGTTTTAAGGCATTGCGAGATGCCGTACCAGAGGATTTTCCCGTTGTACTGGTGGACCGTACATTTCCAGATTCCACGTTTAGTTCTCTGATCATTTCCAGCCATCGTGCTGTATACCAAGGCGTCACCGCCATGATTGAAAAAGGGCATAAGAACATTGGATATATTGCCGGTCTTCAGCATATCTCTACAGCCATTGAGCGTCTGCGAGCTTATAAAGATGCGTTAAATGATAGTCATATCCCCATCCGGGAAGATTTGATCTGTTTTGGCGATTCCATGCATAACAGCGGCAACCTGTACGTGGGACAACTTTTGAAACGTGGTTGCACTGCCATTGCGATTTCCAACAATGCTATGGCAGAAGACGTCATTTACTATTGCCATAAACACGGCGTAGTAATTGGAAAAGATGTGGATATTTT
>CAMBHV010000118.1 GCA_945867255.1 uncultured Clostridia bacterium | reverse complement strand
AAAAAGGAACCATTCTGAAAAGCGGGCCCACTGCTGAAGTCCTGACGGATCTTTCCCTGCTGGACCACGAAGTGGTCCTTCCGCAAACAGTGCTTTTTGCGCGGGATATGGCCCGTGCAGGCAAGCCTCTGCGGGAAACACCCATCACACTGGAACAAGCCCACAGCCTTGTGCTGGAAAGGGGGAAGTAAGCCATGGGATGCATTGAATTCAAAAACGCCTCATTTCGTTACCCCAATGGCACACTTGCCAACGAAGCATTAAATCTTCGCATCGAAGAGGGGGAACGGGTAGCCATCATCGGGCAAAACGGTGCCGGTAAAACCACCGCTGTGAAAATGATGAACGGGCTTCATAAACCCACGCAGGGGGACGTACTGGTAAATGGCGTCAACACGAAAGAGCGGACTACCGCGCAAATCTCACATATGGTAGGCTATGTCTTTCAAAACCCTGACGATCAGATTTTCAACACGACCGTGCGTGCGGAACTTGAATTCTGGCCCAGATATCAGAAAATGTCACAAGAGGAGATCGATGCACGCATTCAGCGTGCAGTGCAGATGACTGATATCGCCCCTTATCTGGAACTAAATCCATACGAAATTCCCTATTCTACCAAGAAATTTGTTTCCATTGCAGCTATTCTTGCCGTGCAGACGCCGTACCTTGTGCTGGATGAGCCTACTGCCGGCCAAGATATGCATGGAGTAAACTGCCTTGTAAAAATTATGGACACCCTGCGTGCCGAAGGGCGAGGTGTCATTGTAATCACGCATGATATGGAGTTTGTAGCCAAAAACTTTGATCGTGTCATCGTGATGGCACACCGGCATATCATCGCAGATGGCCCCGTACAGCAAGTATTTCAAAATGATGAGGTACTGCGTATGGCTGCCATCAAAAAGCCCCAGATCGGCCAGCTTGCAGCCAGTTTGGGGCATCCGGATATTTTGTACAGTGAAGACCTTGTCAACATTTTACATTGAGGAAGCGATTAGTTATGGAACAGCGTAATTTTTTGTCTATTTTCCCGGAAAGGAAACCTATTCTCGCCATGTTGCACCTGCGCGGCGAAAGCCGCCAGGAAAAATTTGAACATGCCTTATTAGAAGCAGGCCAACTGATTGGCGGCGGCGCAGACGCCGTGATCGTGGAAAACTACTTTGGCGATTACGAAGACATGGAAGTTGTTCTGGAAGCGTTTTGTCGAGAAAAAGTAGATTTCATCTATGGAGTAAACGCCCTGCATAACGATGCACTGGGGTTCGAACTTGCCAAAAAGTACGGTGCCAGCTTCATTCAGCTCGATTCCGTCGCCGGCCACCTACCCCCTGAACAGGACGAGGCATTTGGCCAGGCCATCGCGCAGTGGCGCGCTGACTACAATGGTTTTGTAATTGGCGGTGTGCGCTTTAAATATCAGCCGTATCTGTCCGGGCGCTCGTTGGAAGAAGACCTTACCATAGGCATGACGCGCTGTGACGCTATTGCGGTAACAGGCGAAGGTACAGGCAAAATGACACCTATGGAAAAAATTCGTGACTTCCGGCGCATTATGGGAGATTTTCCTCTTGTAGTGGGCGCGGGCATGACGCCTGAAAGCTGTGTTGAGCAGTTCTCTGTGGCAGATGCTGCCATCGTGGGAAGTTATTTCAAAAAAGGCCATGTAGACGACAGCTACGTAGAGCCTGCAAACGTGCGTATCTTTATGCAACAGGTTCAGCGTTGCCGGTAACGCATAATAAAAATAAGCGGCAGGGGGCGTGCCCCCTGCCGCTTTTTATCTATATAATCAGCCTTCTACGGGCTGTACTGCAGTGCTGTTTGTTTTCTCCTGAAGCGTCACATTCAACGTGAGCACCTGTTTCCCGCGCACCACCTGCACTTCAATGGTGTCGCCCACCTGATGCTGATCCAGAATGTTCGTCACATCGCTGGTGCTGGACACAGCCGTGCCATCTACACTGACGAACAAATCGCCCACCTGAAGCCCGGCTTTTTCTGCAGCAGAACCTTCATCCACACTTTGCACATAAACACCCAGCTGCGATACACCGGCCTGCATGGCTGTCTGCAGATCCGTAATGGCAACCACCTGGATGCCAAGAGCAGGCCGCCCGCTGACATAGCCGTTTGCAATCAGCTCTTCAGCCACTTCCATAGCCGTATTGATTGGAACCGCAAAACCAATTCCTTCTACATCCGAACCGCCGGATTTCGCATTTACGATTCCAATCAGTTCGCCTTTTTCATTAAACAGCCCGCCACCAGAGTTACCCGGGCTAACGGCTGCAGACATCTGAAGAAGAGTCATGGTCTGATTGTTCACTGTTACTTCACGGTCCAGTGCGGAAATGATACCGTCTGTTACCGTTCCACCCAAAGTGCCAAGCGGGTTGCCAACGGCTACAGCTGTTTCACCTACTACAAGGCTGTCGGAATCACCGATCACAGCCGGCGTCAGGCCGCTGGCATCGATTTTCAGCACAGCGATATCGGTCTTTTCATCGGTTCCAACGATCGTTGCATCATATTCCTTCTTATCGCTGGTAGTTACTTTCACGGTGCTTTGGCCTTCCACCACATGATTGTTCGTAAGGATGTATCCATCTTCCGAAATGATCACGCCGGAACCTGCGCCCTCGGTGACATACTGAGTAAAGATGCCATTCGTCTGCACACCACCAGTTGTCACTTCCACAACGCTGGGGCCAACCTTTTCTGCAATCTGCGCAATCGTCAGGGAATCGCCGCTGGCTGCAGTTGCGTCTGCACTGGTGTCTGTGTCATTCTGAACCGCCTTATACACCACCGGGCCAGAACTGCCCTTCATCAAAGTAGCACCCAGTACACCGCCACCTACACCCGCCATAGCGCATACTAAGACCAGCGCCACAGCGCACAACGCCTTTCTGGCGCCAGGATGCTTCTTTTTCTGCTTTCCTTCCGGCTGCCCCAAACCCATATCCGGCGAGGGCGAAGCCGGCTGGCCATATGGCTGTTGAGAATATCCATTTGAGTAATCATATTGCCAATTATTATCCATTATTCATGCCTCCCTGGCAGATGATCGGCCTGCGTTGTTTCGCAGGGCCGTTATCCTTTTGTTCTGATATCATCTTACCCGTCGAGTGTGACAAAAATATCATGGCAAAGTGAAAAAAACGTGAAACGGCAAAGACCCTTTCTAACGCCTATCTCTGCATCCAACACAAAGCAAAAGCCGCCATTGGCCTTTTGTCAGAACAAACGGTATTTTGTGATGCACACCGTCACGGGAGGGAATCCCGTCTGCCCTTCAAACCGGTGTATCACAACTTCATACGCTTTTTTATCCAAACCGTTGGCCCATTGCAAAACAGCGTCCCGCTCGGCAGTACCCTGAAGTCCACCGGAATAAGCACAAATTGTCATCACTCCACCTGGTACCAAGGCGGAAAGCCCCGCCTGCAACGCAGGCAAACTGTGCTTTGGCGTGGTGAAAACGGCATGATCTCCACCAGGCAGATATCCCAAATTGAACATCACCGCAAAGGGCATCCCTTCGTGCTTCAGGATGCTGGAAAGGTCTGCATGGTCGGCAAGGCGTGCATGGCCAATATGAGACAGCCCCTGCTGGCGCAGCCGTTCATTGGTAGCATCCACTGCCTTCTGCTGGATATCCAGCGCCAACACTTTTCCCTCTGCCCCCACCTCTCTGCACAGGAATTCGGTGTCATAGCCATTTCCTGCTGTGGCATCCACCGCAAATGTTCCTGGCAGAATATGTGCATGCAAATAAGCGTGCGCAGTGGCTACTGCATTATCCCGTGCCTCGCGCACACCGCGGCAAAGCATGCTCCCCTGCCTGCGAAATCCGCATGCATAAAAGAAAGCCGCTGCCTGTTCAGCCGAATGCACACGCAGCTCCTTTGGGGCATTTCGGCAAAGCCTGCGCAATAAAAAAGTGCCATATCCCCGCCGTCTCCATTCGGGTGCAATATAGATTCCCCGAAGAAAAGTACCCTCCAGGCCGGCTGCCCCAATGACGACACCATCTTTTTCCAACATCAGAATGACATCATTCGGTTCCAGGCCTGCCGCCCGCACAAACGCCTCATCACTTGGTTGAAATGCCCTTGTTTCCAGCACCAGCCCGGCCTCCCTTTTTAACAAATGTTCAAACACCCGGCATGCCGCCGAAGCCTACAAAAAAGCCTGCACAGGCAGCAAACCAGGCAGGCTATCTTTTCAATTGCTTCACACAGCTGGCTCACTGCATAACACGCAGAAAGCCATACTTCTCTTTTACAAAGCCTCGTTTTTCCAAAAAATCCTGGCTGGAGCCATCCACTTTACGGCACGACGCCGTGATAGCAGCACAACCTGCGGCCTTCAGCTGTGTGGTAAGTGTCACAAGAAGTGCGGTTCCCACATTGTGCCTACGGCGTTCTTCCCGAACAAAAAAATCTTGAATAACACCAACTTTTTTGCCCAACATCAGGCTGTCACGCAGCTGCGCGTCGGCAAACCCCACTGCGCGATCTGCCTCCCAGGCAAGCAGAATGCGGCGGGTTTCATCTTCCAGCGCCGCGGTATAATAGGCGTCAAACACCTCACGGTGAGGGGCTTCATGGCAATACAGACAAACCAGCTCATAGAGCGCCGCCGCGTCCTGAATCCTTGCCTTTCTTGCAATCATGATCTATTCCCTCCCATATATAACCGCCGGAATCTTTCAAAAATCCGGCATGTCGATTCGCCTGTGCTGCAAGCTCATTCAGAATGCCGCCATATGCCCGGTAAAGCCATAAATGGCCAGCGAAAGAATGCCAATATACAGCAACGTGATGGGCAGGCCACGGAAAATGGCAGGAATTTTTTCACTTTCCAGCCGTTTTTGGCCGCCCATTACCACCACCACAGCCAACACATAGCCGATGCCGCTGCCCAATGCAAAGCCAATCGTCTGCGGAAGATTGAAGTTTTGCACCGAGCTGATCAGCAATGTGCCCAACAGGCAGGTGTTGAAGGTAGCCATGGGCAACACCGCAACTGCGCGGCGTGCCCCTTCCACACGGAAAATAACCACAGAAAACAGTAAAACAACAAAAAACGCGATGGCTGCACAGCCAAGAAACACCAGCGGCCGGATATAGTCGCGATACGGCAACGTAGAAATCCATCCACCTGCAAAATAGCCCAGCGGGGCACTGATCAACTGCACCGCGCATAAAAGAGAGCCGAACATCACGGTGTCCACCGTGCCGTCATCCACCAGCTTCACCATGCGGGAAACACCCAGTGCACGGGTAAACACTGCATTTTGGGCAAATACCGCCATCACTGCATAAGAAAAGAAAGCGGCCAGCGCCTGTAATACTTCTTTCATGCGTCAGCCCTCCTCTACGCCCAGCTGATGTTTGGCCGCCGCAACAAAACCGCGCCACAAA
>CAMBHV010000117.1 GCA_945867255.1 uncultured Clostridia bacterium | reverse complement strand
AATGCCTGTTTCAACAAAACCTCTCCTTTTCTTTCCGGGACGAAAAAAGGCTTCGCCCCTGTGTTCTCAGGGACGAAGCCTGTGCGTTCCACAATGCTCCGCGGTACCACCCACGTTTTTGCTTCCAAGAGCAAACACTCTTTGCTTCTGTAACGGGAAGGGCCCGTCCGCGCCTACCAGCACATGCCTTCAGCCCGGCCGCTCGAAAGTGAACTTCCGCCCGGCACACCTGCAAAGCGCTTTCAGCCCATGGCGCTTTTCTCTTTTATGCAAATGTTTTGCCGTGCGTACTCTCTTTGTCGCCGCGTTTCTTCCTAACATTATACAACGCGCTCTGGCTGTTTGCAAGGGCGTTTTTTGAAAATGGCGGTGCATGTATTTTCATCTGTACAAAAGGCAAATTTTCTGTGAACTGCGTGCAAACTTCTTTATCTGCCGTGGCTTTTCTGAGGCGGGAGGGGTATAATAAAAATGCGAAAGAAATTTTGAACCATACTTTTCCCAGTGAAAGTCCCTGAAAAGGGCAGGCGTGCAAAATGTGCGTTTCAGAAAGCGGGGCAAAACGCAGTGATATATGGAATTGGTGTAGATACAGCCAGCGCGGCACGGTTGGAAAAAAGCATGGCGCGCGAACACTTTGTGTGCCGCGTGTTTGGCGAAAAAGAGCGTGCGCTGTTGCAAAGCCGTGGCCCGGCGCACCGCGCGGAAACCGCGGCGGCGAACTTTGCCGCAAAGGAGGCGCTGGCAAAGGCGCTGGGCACAGGGCTTTCAGGCTTTGTGTGGGTGCAGGCACAGGCGTTGCGCGCGCAAAGCGGCGCGCCCTATTTTTCCTTTTCGGGCCAGCTTGCCGAAACCATGCGACAAAAGGGGATTACGGCACATCTTTCCATCACACACGAAGGCGGTTTTGCCACAGCCTTCGTAGTGTTGGAGAAAACGGCACAGCCTGTTACACACGGAATGGAGGACATTGGATGATCACACCGGAGCAAATTAAGCAGGACAAGCAGATTAAAACATATATTGAACGCGCGGACGAAACGCTGCAGGCGCTTGGTTACACCGAGCATAGCTTTGCCCACGTGACGCGCGTGGCGCATTTTGCGCAGAAGATACTGGAAGAACTTGACTATGACGAGCGCACCTGCCAGCTTGCTTGGATCGCAGGGTACATGCATGACATCGGTAATGTGATAAACCGCATTGATCACGCCCAAAGTGGTGCGGTGATGGCGTTTCGTATTCTGGATAAGATGGGCATGGACGCAGGCGAGATCGCCACGGTGTGCTCTGCCATCGGCAACCACGATGAAAGCACGGCTTTCCCTGTGAATGCCGTAGCTGCTGCGCTGATTTTGGCAGATAAAACAGATGTACGCCGCACCCGCGTGCGCAATCGGGACAAAGCAGCGTTCGATATTCACGACAGGGTGAACTACGCCGTGGAAAAGGCCGCCACCACGCTGGACGCACACGAAAAGGCTGTGGTGCTTACCCTGACGTTGGATACAGAGATGAGCACGGTGATGGATTATTTTGAAATTTTTCTCGAACGCATGCTCTTATGCCGCAAGGCGGCAGAAAAGCTGGGCCTTTCGTTCCGCTTGGTGATGAACGGGCAGGCTGTGTTGTAATGCCGGAAAAAGATGCCGAAATCCGCTTTGCATCAGATCATTCGCATTGCTCACGGCGCCTGTTGCGAATAAGGCTTGCCTCTTTCCCATCTCCCGTTGAAAGGTGTATCTGGCTACGGAAAAGAATATGTCAATAAAAGCCATGGGGCCGATATCGCCCCATGGCTTTTTATGTGTCATATTCTTTAAACAGGCAGATAAAAGTGTAAATGGCACATCAGGGCGCAAGCATGGCAAGCGTGCCCGCCACCACCAGTGCCAGCCCAACGGCCTCGCGACGGGAAAGCTTTTCGTGAAACACAAAGAAGGAAAATGCCACCGTAACAAGGATGCTGAGCTTGTCAATGGGCACTACCACACTGGCGGGGCCCGCCTGCAAAGCTTTGTAGTAGCATAGCCAGGAGCCACCTGTGGCCAACCCCGAAAGGCAAATGAAACCAAGTTCGCCACGAGGGATATTTCGCAGCATGGCCTGTTTGTTTGTTATAAACACCATGCCCCATGCCATAACCAGCACCACGCAGGTGCGTATGGCGGTGCCGAGATTGGAATCTACTCCGGTGATACCCACTTTGCCCAAAATGGCGGTAAGGCTGGCAAACAAAGCGGAGCCGGCCGCATACAACAACCAATTTCCATTTTGTGCGCCGGGTGCTTTTTCGGCCTGGCGTTTTATCATCAACAACGCGCCCACCGCAAGGCAACAGGTGCCGAGCGCGCGTGGCATGCTGAGGCCTTCATGCAGAAAAATAGCTGCCAGCACAACGGTAAGCGCGGTGCTGCTTTTATCCACAGCCGTCACTTTACTGATGTCACCAAGCTGCAATGCCCGGAAATAGCACAGCCACGATGCACCGGTGGCCAGCCCGGATAATACCAAAAATAAAAGTGTGCGCCCACTCAGGGCAGACAACTGATGCTGCGCGCCGGAAAGGAACACCAGGCACCACGAAAAAATAAGAACTACGCAAGTGCGAATGGCGGTAGCTACAGTGGAATCTGTTTTTCGTATGCCGCATTTAGCAAAAACGGCTGTGACACCGGCCAACCCGTCTGAGGCAAATGCGTAAGAAAGCCACTTGGGGCAGCCCTCCTTTTTACAAAACATTCGGTTCATGCGCCCGGCCTTGCCGGATTGAGTACGCCCCATTATAACATGCTGGTTACGGCAAAAAAAGTACCTGAGACGCGCATCGAAAAATATAGATTGCGAAAATATTTCAAAACCACTTGACATTTTTTCTTTCTGGTTGTATGGTTAGTTACACAAGTAATGAACCAATTAACATAAAAGACCGGTCTTACAATCAAAAAAGGAGGCGCAGACGTTGACAGGAAACTTCAGCGACGGAACATCGATCTATTTGCAGATCGCAGAAATGCTGGAAAATGACATCCTGCGCGGTGTGTTGGAGGAAGAGGGCCAGGCCCCCAGCACGAACGAACTGGCGCGTGCGTACAGCATCAACCCGGCCACGGCTACCAAAGGCATCAACCTTCTGGTGGATGAGGGCATTTTGTACAAACGGCGTGGTATTGGGATGTTTGTTTCGAAAGGCGGGCGGCAGCGGATCATGCAAAAACGGAAAGAGGCGTTTTTTGAAACCTATGTCAAACGCCTTGTGCGCGAGGCTAAAGCACTTGGCATCACACAAAAGGAACTGGCTGCCATGCTCACAAAAGCGGGCGGCGAACAGGGAGGAAACAACGAATGAGCAAAGTATTAAGTGCGCAGCACATTATTAAAAACTACGGAAAGAAGCAGGTGCTGCATGATGTGAACATCGATATCGAACCCGGTGTCATTTATGGCCTTATCGGCCGAAATGGTGCGGGGAAAACCACGCTGCTCAGCATCCTGACGGCGCAGAACACATGGAACGAAGGTTCCGTCACCTATGGTGGCGCCCCCGTATGGGAAAACGAAACCGCGTTGGCGGATATTTGCTTTTCGCGTGAGCTTTCTCCCACGATGATGTTCGGCGAGAATACGTACAAGGTGCGTGATTACCTGAAGGCGGCGGCCACCTATTATCCCCACTGGGACAGCGCCTATGCCGACAGGCTGGTACAGCGCTTTGGCCTTGAGACAAAAAAGAAGATCTCAAAACTGTCCAAGGGCATGATGAGCATGGTTACCATTATTCTGGCCATGGCATCCCGCGCACCCATCACTATTTTGGATGAGCCTGTGGCCGGCCTGGATGTGGTGGCCCGCGAAGACTTTTACAAATTACTGTTGGAAGATTACACCGAAACACACCGTACGTTCATCATTTCCACGCATATCATTGAAGAGGCGGCCAATGTGTTTGAAAAGGTCATCATCATGAAGGACGGCGCCATTGCCGAAGTAGCGGAAACGGAAAGCTTTGTGGCCTCGTTCAGCTTTGTGTCTGGCAGGGAAGAGGACGTGGCGGATGTGTGCGCGCGGCTGGGTGCGTCGAAGGTGCTGCGCACCGAGCACTTTGGCCGCCAGACAGGCGTGGCCTTGCGCGTGTCGCCGTCCACGGCGCAGCAGGCGGCCGAAGGGCTTAGCGTGGACATTTCGCCAGTGAACCTGCAAAAAGCTTTTGTGTACATGGTAGGCGAAAAGGAGGATATCTCATGCTGAAAACGACGCGTTTCTGCCTCTGGTCGTACCGCTGGGCCGTGCCTGCCATGATGGGGATCATCTTTCTGGTCATGCTCATCAATCTTACCGGTTCGCGCACAAGGGAGGGCATGACAGGCTATATCAGCAGCATGGGCATCATGTATCTGACATTGCTTCCTTTTTTATTCTCCGCGATGCAAACACCGTCAACAGTGCGGTTCGCCCTGACGATGGGGCAGACGCGCCGACGCCTTTGGGTAGAGATGCCCTGTGTAACCGTTGCCTTGACCCTGTTTATGGACATAGGCATGTGCGCGATGTTTGCGCTGCAATGCCGAATCTTTCTGGGGCAGTGGCTGCCGGATGCTTTTGTGCCGGCCCTTCTAGCCCTGCTGGTGGCGGCCAGCTTCTCGTTTACGGCGCTGGGCCAGCTGCTTGGCCTTTTGGGCCATCGGTTTGGCGGCCGCGGCTGGCTGGGCGGCATTGTAGGTGTGCTGGCGCTCATTACGGCCGTGGTGCTGGCCTTTGTGTTTGCGCCCTTGCCTGTGCAGATGAATTTTGTGAGGCTCTTTTTCGAGCCCAACCAAACACTGGCAGCTGTGGTGGCCAGCGCACTGGGCGCGCTGGCGGTGTGCGGGGCAGTGCAGGGGGCAAGCTGGCTGCTCTTGCGCCGTATTTGTGTGAAGTGAGGTGAACAAGATGCTGAAAGCAATCAAACGGGAAATAAAGGGCGGCCTGCCCATGCTGTGGCTGGCACTGGGCATCGGCTGGGGTGCCGCTTTAGTGATGGAGACGGTTGTCAACTGGATCAGCGCGTCCAGCGGGTTTTCCAATGACGGTTGGGTCTCCATAGGTGGCGCGGTAGCGCTGGGTGCTGTGACGTTGGTGTTTTTTGTTATTGGAGCGGTTCAGTTTTCCACTTCGTTCCGGCTTGCTGTTACAATGGGCTGCACGCGCCGCGTGTATCTGTTCAGCGCGTTTGTGGCAAATGCACTGCTGGCGCTGGTTGCTCTGCTTGCCACCTGGCCTATCAACCCGCTGGTAAGGTTGGCAAAGCAGGCGTTGTTTCCCCTTGCGCCGCTGGAGGGCGGCAGTTTGTACAGCGCGGTGCCCGCATTGTGGCTGTTTGAACAACATGTGTGGATGCTGCCGCTTATTGCGCTGACAACAGTTGCGGCAGGTGGCCTGATGGGCAGCGTGATGCAGCGTTTTG
>CAMBHV010000116.1 GCA_945867255.1 uncultured Clostridia bacterium | reverse complement strand
CAGCAACATCTGCGGCCTTTCCCGATAGAAATTTTTCAAATTTTCCGTGGTTCAGGCTTTCACACCTGTCTTGGGGTTTGTCTTCCCGCTGGAAGACGCCGTGTCAGAACCACCGCCCTGCGGCTTATCATCCGGCTTCGGAGTGGTGTTCTTATCTACAGAACTCACCGTGCCGTCTGCGTTTACCGTGACCGTCAGGTTCGAAGACTGGTTATCGATAGCCTTAGACACATCGCCAGCAGGCACCTGTGCAGTGTCTACATACAGCACCTTTTCCAACTTATCAGATGTAATGGTACCTTTCAGCGTTACCTTCGGATTACCTGTTACGCCGTTGCCTTTTCCAATTTCGATGCCACCGACTTTATCATCACCATTTTTCAGGAACGACACGTTCTGCATCGTTACAGTGGAACCGTTCACCAAAGCGCCATTATACAAGCCGTTTTCCATTGTCACGTTATCCAGAACGACATTGTCGACGTTATATACATGGATGGCATATTTCGCTTTCTGGGCGGCATCCACCGTCAGGTTCTGCAGTTGTACACCATCGGCCTCTACCGTCACCGCATTGCCATAGCCAGGCACACCCGTAATATCCTGCGTAAGCACCAGCTTGTATTTGCTCCCATTCAAGGCAACCGGCTGGGTGATCTTCAACGGGCTCGTCAGCTGAACATCGCCATCCAGCGCAATGTTCGTCACACCCGGCGTATTGCACAAAGCGGTCAGCATGGCTTCACTGTTATTTACATAGAAGACCTGCCCATTTGCCATCTTTGCCGACATCACAGGCCCCTTATCCTGCACAACAAGCGAGGGCATTGTGCTGGCACTCAAATCGGCACGCACGGTGACAGCATCCGTCAAATCATCCACTGTCAAAGAAGGAGCCGCTCCGGTATGATCGGCACCGTCTGCCAATTCTACCGCGCTGAATACATTGCCGCTGAACGTGCATCCAGAAAGAGTTGCACTCGCGCCATTGTTTACAATAAGGCCAGAATACTTACCATTTTGCATAGTAACAGAAGTCAGCGTAGTGCTGACACCTGCACCATATGCCTGCACCGCATACTTCACGCGGTTGGCCGCATTTACCTTGAGATTGCTCACGCTGCCGTTTGCGTATACCACGGCACTCGTAGCATTGTCTGTAGAATCAAAATCTGCCGTCAGCTCATAACCGGCACCGTCCAGCGTGACACCCGCAGGTACCGTAACGGCTTGTTTAAGGGTAATAGAAGCACCCAAAGTCACCGTCTCGCCCGGCTGAGCAACATTCAAGGCAGCAACAAGTTCTTCTTCCGTTGTCGGGTTGCCGGCTGCACATACAGGCAGTGCAAACAGCACAGCTGCCATGCAGACTGCCAGCAACGACACTAGTACCTTCTTCATGGTTACCTATCCTCTAAACATCAAATCCGTCAGGCTGTAAAAACAGCTAGTTTCAGAGTTAATATATTCCAACCGCTTATGCTTGTCAAGCACAGTCATTAAAACTAGCAAAACATACAATATAGTTCTAGCGAATAGTATATTTTGATGAAAATAAATATCACTTTCATCCCTTTTATTTTAAGGTAAAAAATAATATTTTACAGGTATAGAAGTGTATGTCCATTTGTTTCACCGTTTAATCCCTAATTCATGAGTGCAGCACCGTCTCATCTTATGCAAAAGCTACGTTACATTCCGAAACTGCCGCCAATTCCTCAGCTCATCCATATACGCACTTCTTTCACATCAGACAATATTCCGACGTAGCCGCTCCGGTTGTAAAATATGCCGCATCTGCACGCATTTCAAACTAAAACAATGGAAAAAATCAGGCTTTTTCTAAGCCGTCATCATTTCTGTCTAGTCCTCATCCGCCTTTGCACCTGCATAGTACTGGCACAGAGAGGAGGGTTATTTAGCTAATATCTGGCATAGGGTATGCCTACAGTCTGAGTTTGATGGTACAGTACTATATTTATATACAGTATAATAACTACATAATAACTACATATGTATATATAGACAAGCGCTTTCACAACCGTACATTTTTGTAAAAGCTATCTGCACAATTCTATCCGTTTTTTTCAGCGACACATACATGTCGTACTTTCACCATATGCACTCAAAGCGTAGCCACATGTCATACACAGAAATATCCGATACCAGGAAAGCGTATACCAATTTCAGATAAATTCAGTCATTTTTATACAGGCTGGCAGAATCATTCAGCCGGCCAAAGGTGCCGCCGCCCAGCTAAAAATGATACAGATATCCAGCAGCCAACGGGGCTTATAAGTATTTTTCATTTTCCGCTTGACAAGCACAGAAACACCGATATAAAATGTAGTAGATATTTCGCCGCGCAAGGCTAACAGGGCCTGCGTAGCGCTTATGGGAGGGAGAAAAGAAGTGGTTTTTGAACGCGTGCGTGAGATCATCTGTGACCAGCTCGATCTCGACGAGGATCGTGTTACGATGGATTCGAACCTTCTCGAAGACTTCGATGCGGACAGCCTTGATATCGTAGACCTGTCCATGACGCTGGAAGACGAGTTCGGCCTGGAAATGCCAGACGACAAAATTGAAGATTTTCACACCGTCGGCGACGTAGTGCGCTACATCGAAGAAAACACCTGAGTTTCCGGTTAGCTTTTAAAGCCCCCAAACCTTGGGGGCTTTTATTATCATGAATCATTTCTGCAAGGAGATGCCCGTATGAGCGACAACAAAAAGATGGTGGAAGCCATCACCCCCATCAACGAAGATTTCGCCCAGTGGTACACCGATATCTGCCTGAAGGCAGAACTGGTGGATTACTCGGCCGTGAAAGGCTGCGTCATTTTGCGCCCATACGGCTACGCCATCTGGGAAAACATCATGCACCTTCTGGACAAGCGGTTCAAAGAGACAGGCCATGAAAACGTAGCCATGCCGCTGTTCATCCCCGAGAGCCTGCTCCAAAAAGAGAAAGATCATGTAGAGGGGTTTGCCCCCGAGGTGGCCTGGGTGACAATGGGCGGCTCAGAAAAGCTGGAAGACCGCCTGTGTGTACGTCCCACGTCTGAAACGCTGTTCTGCGACCATTTCGCGCATGTGTTACATTCCTGGCGCGATCTGCCCATGAAATACAATCAATGGTGCAGCGTGGTACGCTGGGAAAAAACCACACGTCCGTTTTTGCGCAGCCGCGAATTCTGGTGGCAGGAAGGGCACACCATCCATGAAACTGCTGAAGAGGCCATTGCTGAAACCGAGCAGCAACTGAACACTTATGCGTCTTTCTGTGAGGAAGAACTGAATATCCCCGTTCTGAAAGGCAAAAAAACCGACAGCGAAAAATTCGCCGGCGCCGAGGCCACCTATACCATTGAGGCCATGATGCATGATGGAAAAGCGTTGCAAAGCGGTACCAGCCACTATTTTGGCGATGGGTTCTCCCGCGCCTTTGGCGTGCAGTTTACCGGCCGCGACAACACGCTGCAATATCCGTTCCAAACTTCGTGGGGCGTTTCCACCCGCCTTGTGGGCGCCATCATCATGACGCATGGAGATGATGAAGGGCTTATCCTGCCGCCGGCTATTGCGCCTTATCAGGTAGTCATTGTGCCTGTGGCCGCGCATAAACCTGGTGTGATGGAAAAAGCCGAGGAACTGCGTGCACGTCTTTCGAAGTTCTGCCGCGTAAAGCTGGATGCCTCTGACAATTCCCCGGGCTGGAAATTTGCTCAGTGGGAGATGAAGGGTGTACCTCTCCGTCTGGAGATTGGTCCCAAGGACATCGAGAAAGACCAGTGTGTACTGGTACGCCGTACAGACCGTGAAAAACTGTTTACCCCGCTGGCCGAACTGGAAAAAGCCATTCCCGAGCAGCTTTCTGCCATCAGCCAGGCTCTGTATCAGCGCGCGCTGGAAAACCGTGCCGCGCGTACCTTTGCCGCCACCACCATGGACGAAGTGGTAGATATCGCCTCCCGCGAGAGCGGATACATCAAAACCATGTGGTGTGGCGATGAGGCATGCGAAGACATGATGAAGGAAAAGGCTGGCCTTTCCAGCCGCTGCATGCCCTTTGAGCAGGAACATCTTTCTGATGTGTGCCCCTGCTGCGGCAAGCCTGCCAAAGCCATGGTTGTGTGGGGCAAAGCATACTGATTTTATGCAAATGTGGCGCCGGCCGCCCAACCCAAATATATCCAAACGGCGCAGCCGCAATGGCCGCGCCGTTTTTTTACGTTGTTGCGACGGTATATGTTTGCACATATCCTGGCACATATAGAGATACCTACCTTCGGAGGAGCCACATGGAACATCAAAACAAAATGGCCACCCAGCCTATGGGAAAACTGATCTGTCAGATGTCACTTCCGGCACTGATCTCCATGTTTTTTCAATACTCCTATAATTTTGTAGACAGTGCCTTTGTAGCACAGCTTGGCGAAGATGCCCTTGCCGCTGTATCTTTGTCTTTTCCTCTTACGACATTAATGATTTCCGCTTCCATCTGGCTGGGCGTAGGCATCAATGTCCTGGTGGCCCGATACCTGGGCCAAGGCAGGCAAGAGCGCGCCGATACAGTGGTATCTACCGGGCTGCTGCTTTCCGTTATGTGCGGCGCAGGGCTGAACCTAGCCGTTCTTGCGGTGCTGAAGCCGTATTTCGGCTTTTTCGCGCAGGACGCTGAAGTGTATCGGTTCTGCATGGAATACATGCGCATCTGCGTGTTCATGCAGGTGCCGAATATGGTGCATATCGCCATCCAGAAAATTTTACAGGGCACCGGAAACATGTTGGCCCCCATGGCGTTTCAGATTGCCGGTGTGGTGTTCAATTTTATTTTCGACCCGGCACTGATTTTCGGGCTGTGGGGTTTTCCCAGGCTTGGCATTGCCGGCGCTGCCATTGCCACAGTGCTGGGTTTCACCCTTTCCATGGTGCTTGCAGCCATCGTGCTGTTTTTTACAAAACAAAAAGTGCACGTTAAAATACGTGGTTTCCGTCTGGAAGCGGCACTGATACAGGATATTTTCGTTCAGGGTTTCCCCTCTTTTATTTTGAATGCACTGAATGCATTTATGGCCACATTTGCCAATTTGTTCCTTGTAGGGTTTTCCACTACGGCAGTTGCGTTTTTTGGGGCATATTCCAAAGCCCAACACATGATTGTGATGACGGTGAATGGGCTGATTCAAGGCTGTCTTCCCATCATGAGCTTCAACTATGGTGCAAAAGATGCACGCCGCCTGCGTCTTGCCTTTCGATACGGCACAGGGGCGGCCGCCGTTTTGATGGGGCTGGGTGCCATAGTGGTAATTGTCTTCCCGGCACAACTTCTCCGCCTTTTCATGGCATCGGATGACATGCTCTCCTTTGGTACAAGTGCCATGCGAATCATGGCACTTGGCTATGTGTGCAATGGCATCTCCACCATGATCGCCACCTACATGCAGGCCACCAGGCGCACCAAAGCCAGCATTCTGATCAATATGCTGCGCCAATGCCTGCTTGTAG
>CAMBHV010000115.1 GCA_945867255.1 uncultured Clostridia bacterium | reverse complement strand
CGTAACGATTTTCGCCAGTTCGTCCGGAGTATACAGTTCCAGCTTCAGCAATACACCAAAACGGTCACGCAAGGGGCTGGTGATCTGCCCTGCACGCGTGGTAGCACCTACCAGCGTAAAGCGGGGCAAATTGATGCGGATACTTTGCGCCGAAGGGCCCTTGCCGATCATGATATCCAGCGCATAGTCCTCAAGCGCGGGATACAGTACTTCCTCCACCTGGCGTGAAAGGCGATGAATCTCATCAATGAACAGCACATCACCCTCCTGCAGATTCGTCAGCAGTGCAGCAAGGTCTCCCGGCTTTTCTATGGCCGGGCCGGAAGTGATGCGAATCTGCACGCCCATCTCATGCGCTACGATACATGCCATCGTGGTTTTGCCAAGGCCCGGCGGGCCGTACAGTAGCAAGTGGTCCAGCGGCTCGCCGCGCAACTGGGCAGCTTTTAAATAAACGCGCAGGTTTTCCTTGGCTTTATCCTGCCCAATGTACTCTTCCAAAGTTTTCGGCCGCAGCGTTGCCTCAACGTCAAAATCTTCTTCCCTAGGTTCCGGGCTTACAAGGCGTGCGGATGTGTTTACGTCCACAGTTTCCAGCGCCATGGCTTACCTCCTTCTGCCAATGCCCTGCAATGCAAGGCGAATCATTTCCTGCACAGGCAATGCCGGGTCCAGCCCCGCCAGGGCCACAGCTGCCTCAGATGCCGTATATCCAAGCCCCACCAGTGCAGCTTGGGCCTGCGCTGCCGCACCGGCCGGCGTCACCGGCGAAGCAAGATCGGCCGCAGAAACCCCACCGGCAACACCTTTGCCCACTTTATCCTTCAATTCCAGCACAATGCGCTGGCCCAGCTTTGGCCCCACGCCGTTTGCTGCGGTAAAGGCCTTGTGGTCACCCGCCTGCACGGCCAGCACCACGCGGGCAGGGCTGAGCACGCTGAGGATGGCCAGCCCCACCTTCGGCCCTACGCCGGACACCGCAGTAAGCAGCCGGAACATTGCCTGACTTTCTTTGTCTGCAAAACCGAACAACGAGACATCGTTTTCCGTGACGTTCATATGCGTATACAGTGTACACTCCTGCCCCACTGCAGGCAGCGCGCCGGCTGTAGAGGATGGGATGGACGCACAAAAGCCAACCCCTGCGCATTCCACCACCGCCATATCTGCTGTTTTTTCCAGTAAGGTTCCACGCAAACTGTAGATCATGTCTGCCTCCATTTTTACTACAGCGCCGCGTTCATATTATCCCTTGCAGCCTGCTATGCTTAATCATAGCCCAGCTGTTGACGGCGCGTACGTGTCAGGCCGTATTGGAGCGAATGCACGCTATAGCCGTGGCATACAGCCAGTGCCAGAGCATCCGCAGCATCATCCGGTTTTGGAACGGCCTGCATTCCCAGCAGGGTTCGCGTCATTTCCTGCACCTGCTTTTTCGTTGCCTTTCCATATCCCGTGACGCTTTGTTTCACCTGCATGGGCGTGTACTCAAACACTGGTATGTGCGCAAGTTGCGCGCACAGAAGCAACACGCCACGTGCCTGCGCCACTGCTATGGCCGTTGTCTGATTATGCTGAAAATACAGCTGTTCCATGGCTACAGCATCCGGCGAAAGGCTGCATAAAAGTTGTGTCATATCCTGATAGATTTCTTCCAGCCGTGCGGCAAACTGCGTATGGGCCTGCGTCGTGATAGCACCGTATTGCATGGGACGAAACGTCCCCCGCTCATATTCCAGCGCACCAAACCCCACGATGGCATAGCCCGGGTCCACCCCCAGTATACGCATTAGTCCGCCTCCTTTTGCCGCACATGCTGCATAAACTAATATAGTATAGCACATTTTCCTATACAATACAATTTTCGCGCGTACAGGCAGGCTTTATTGTGTTCGCAGTGCCGCTGTGCTATACTGGTTCAAAATCTCTGACACAGGGGGATGAAAGTATGCATCGCAAGGCATGGGCCGTGCTGGCCGCAGCCGGGTTGTGCGTCGCACTGGCCGGCATCGGCGCTTTGTGCGCATACAAGTTCTATCGCCCAAACCACGACGCCGCAATGCAATACCCTGTTCAAGGAATCGATGTCAGTGAATATCAGGGCAAAATCGACTGGCTTACCATTGCTTCACAAGACATCTCTTTTGCCTTCATAAAGGCTACCGAAGGCAGCGGATACACAGACCCATACTTTTCCGAAAATTTCTCCGGTGCCCAGGCCGCCGGGCTTCGGGTAGGCGCTTATCATTTTTTCAGCTATGATTCGTCCGGCAAAACGCAAGCCGAAAATTTCATTGCGGCTGTGCCGAACGCCCCCGGCATGCTGCCGCCTGTGGTAGACATTGAGTATTATGGCAGATACTATCTCTTTTCTCAGCCTGCAAACGCCGCACAAGAAGAACTCGATGTTCTGCTGCAAATGCTGGAAGATCATTACGGCTGCAAACCCATTTTATATACCACTGCGCGCGCCTGGCGCCAATATATCTGTAACAGGTTTGAAGAATACCCTCTTTGGCTACGCAGTGTATATGGCCCGCCAGGCAAAAATGATCCGCAATGGATGTTCTGGCAATATACAGACAGAGGCTTGCTTTCTGGTTTTTCCGGCCCGGAAAATTTTGTGGATCGAAATGTTTTCTTCGGCACATTGGCACAATTTGAAGCCTTTGGAACATAAAAACCGCCGCGCTTACATAAAAAAGAAAATATGCCCGTAATGGCACGGGCGGGAAGAGGGGTATTATGCTGGAAACTATCGAAGGGTTCGTCAAAAGCGTGGATGGCCTGATCTGGGGCATGCCAATGATCGTGTTGCTATACGGCGCACATCTCTTCATGACGGCACGCACAGGCTTTATCCAGCGCAAAACATTCCTCGGCATTCGTCTTTCTGTGGCAAAGGACAACGGCGCCGATGGAGATATCAGTCAGTTTGGTGCACTCACTACAGCCCTTGCATCCACCATTGGTACGGGAAACATCGTTGGAGTTGGAACGGCAGTAGCCCTGGGTGGGCCAGGGGCCGTGCTATGGTGCTGGTTGACAGGCGTACTTGGCATCGCCACAAAATATGCCGAATCATTGATTGCAGTGAAATACCGTGTAAAAACAGAAGACGGGCGTGTACTTGGCGGCGCCATGTACGCATTGGAACGCGGGCTCGGCATGAAAAGACTGGCCCGTGCATTTGCTCTGTTTACCGCGCTGGCTACATTTGGCATCGGATGTGGTGTGCAGGTAAATGCTATTTCTACGGTGCTGGACGGAAATTTTCACATTGCACCGCTTTTCGTGGGGCTTGTATGCAGCGCTCTTACCGCTGTGGTAATTTTCGGTGGTGTCAAATGGATTGCACGTGTATGTGAAAAGCTGGTGCCTTTCATGGCATTGTTCTACGTGCTGGGCTGCACCTATATCCTCTGCATCAACTATGATTATTTGTGGCCTGCTGTACGCACTATCTGCACGTTGGCTTTCACCCCCGGTGCCGCGGCAGGCGGCCTTGTAGGCAGTGGCATTATGACAGCCGCCCGTTACGGCGTGGCACGCGGGTTGTTCTCCAATGAAAGTGGTATGGGATCTGCCCCCATTGTAGCCGCCGCCGCACAGACAAAAAACCCTGTGCGGCAGGCCTTGGTCAGTGCCACCGGCACTTTCTGGGACACCGTGGTAGTATGTCTGATGACAGGGCTTGTGCTGGTATCCAGCATCATGAAAAACCCTTCAATAGACATGTCCGGCGTGACAGACGGTGGGGTACTTACCAACATGGCATTTGAGCAAATTCCCATAGTAGGGCCGTTTATTTTGGTAGTGGGCATTGTAACGTTTGCATATTCTACCATTCTGGGGTGGTCTTATTATGGCGAGCGCGGCGCGGAATACTTGTGGGGCAAGAAAGCCCTTGGCCCCTATCGCCTTATCTTCTGCCTTGTGCTAGTAGTGGCACCTGTGTTGAGCCTTCAGATCGTTTGGGATTTGGCCGATATTTTAAACGCCTTGATGGCTGTGCCGAACCTTGTGGCCGTAATTTTGCTTTCAGGGGTTGTGGCAAAGGAGACAAAACATTATCTTGCCACCCCACAGGCCTTGGATGAAACCGATGATACCCCAGTGCCCGTTATTTCTCAGCGATAACCTGGCTGTGCAATGCTTCTTTTTTTCGGCAATCAATTTCGGTGCTGAAAGACCCTCTTCGGCCTGGCTTTCGTTGGGCACATCTTTATATAGCGTTTCTCGAGCAAAAAACGCGGGCACCCTTGTAAAAAGGATGCCCGCGTTTTTCAGCCTTTTCCAGCCGTACACACTTATTTCAGCAGAGGGCCCATGGCCGTTGCAAGCTGCACCTGCGCAGCTTCAGCCGCAGCCAGATCGATACCCTTGGTGGAATAATACACTTTGATTTTTGGCTCCGTCCCCGAAGGCCGCACAATGACAGAAGCGCCGTCATCCAACCAGTACGTAAGTACATTAGAGGCCGGCAGCCCTGTGGGTTGAACATCGCCTGTGGCTATGTCCCTGATCTCATGCGCCTGATAATCCGCCGCTTTTACCACCTTGCGGCCTGCAATCTCGTGCAGGCCCTCCGTGCGCAGCTTTGCCATGATAGCCTTCATGGTGTCCATACCGGAGAGGCCTTCAAAGGCAAACGAATCCACCTTATGCAGCCAACGACCGTACTGGCGGTAAATACTTTCCAGCTGTTCCAACACGCTGGTTCCCATGCTGCGATAATATGCCGCCATCTCACAGATCAGCATGCTGGCCACAATGGCATCTTTATCACGGACATAAGTGCCAGCAAGGTAACCATAACTCTCTTCAAAACCGAAGATAAAACGTTCTTCCTCGCCCTTTTCCTCCAGCAGATGGATTTGCTCACCGATATATTTGAACCCCGTCAACACATTGCGGCACTCCACACCGTAATGCGCCGCCACTTCGTCCGCAAGGCAAGTGGATACAATACTTTTCACCGCCACTGGCGCCGCAGGCATCGTACCCTGCTGGATGCGGCCAGCACAGATATAATCCAAAAGCAGCACACCTACTTCGTTACCCGTAAGAAGTTTGTAGCTGCCATCCGCCGCACGCACGGCAATACCCACGCGGTCGGCATCCGGGTCCGTTGCAAGCATCAAATCTGCTTCCGTTTTTTCTGCCAGTGCAAGGCCCAGCGCCAATGCTTCCCGGATTTCGGGGTTAGGATACGGGCAAGTGGGGAAATTTCCATCCGGATGTTCCTGTTCGGGCACTACCGTGATGTCCGTGATTCCGATATCTGCCAGCACCTGACGCACCGGAACATTACCAGAACCATTCAGCGGAGAATACACCAGCTTTAACCCCGCCGTTTTGCAGATGCCCGGGCGCACAGCGCGCGCCTCGATTGCTTTATAAAGCGCGCCGATCACATCCTGCCCAATATAGCAAATTTTTCCTTGTGCCAACGCCGCATCAAAGTCCATCAACTTCACGCCGGTGAAAATATCCGTATTCTGCATTTCTTCATA
>CAMBHV010000114.1 GCA_945867255.1 uncultured Clostridia bacterium | reverse complement strand
GTGCTGGGTGGCTGCAACGGGAATTTGAAAGGCATTTGCCAGCTTTTAAAAGGCATGAAGGCGCAGGATGCCATTGCTCGTATCAAAGGCACCACCTGCGGTAGTAAGCCCACGTCCTGCCCGGATCAGATCGCGCAGGCGTTGGAGGAAGCGCTGCATCAGTAAGTACAAATGCATCAATCAGAAAGGTCTCTGCCTGGCGGCGGGGACCTTTTGTATTCTTCCGTGCGATATATGTGACACAGTTGTTTATGGAAGAATACACTTCTGCGTACGCGTTGTCATCCCTGTGCCTATACTGGTAGAGGGATGAAAATGATGATGCAACGCCGACGGAAAGGGCTTGCTCAAGCGTCATAACGCATTACAAAATGCGTAGGAGCATTTTCGCCTGAATGGATGGCGCAATTGGATGAATGCACAGCGCTTGGACCCAAATGCCGGAACACGTGGGAACGGAGAGATTGGAATGACGCCTACCATGAGTTACACCAGGCAGGAACCACGCTTTTCTATGAGGCGTCCGTGCCGGTGGCGTTTGTGATGCAGGCGGGGCCGGAACGGAGTACATGCTTTGATGTTTGGTGTAAACCCAGATGTTGAAACTGTTGGTGCGATTGAAACTTCACAATGTAAGTGCAAAGTATGTGTGTCACCCTGAGAAGTGCATCCATTGGCAGTTAACATTACACTTATCATTGCAGTTCTCTGCCGAATCCATACAAAACACCCCCGTGCATCATGCACGGGGGGGGTTTCGAGATGCCGCCGGAGAGGGGGCCGGCAGCGGAGGAGGTAACATAGGTTATTTCATTAGTCCGGCCGCATCCACAAGCAGCTGAGCCGCTATAGGGATGGGAAGCTTTCCGGTGTTCAGTGCAATATCATATCGGTCTGCACGGCCCCAATCCCCATCGGCATAGTAATTATAATAGTTTGCGCGTGTCTTATCTGTTTTGCGAATGCGGGCGCGTGCCTTATCCTCATCAATATTATAAAGTTTTGCTACACGCAGCACGCGCTGTTCCAATGGGGCATGAATGAACACACTAAGCATGCCCGGCTGCTGGCGAAGCACATAATCTGCGCAGCGGCCAATGAACACGCATGGGCCCTGCTTTGCAAGTTCGCGGATGGTGTTGGATTGAAACACGAACAGCTTGTCGTCTGTCAGATAATCGTCATAACTTGCGAACGCAGGGGCCGCGCCGATGCTGAGCGTATACAGGAAGCTGGAGGAGGGGCGTTCGTCTGCACGCTCAAACAGTTCCTGGGAGATGCCGCTGTCTTGTGAAGCCTTTTTCAAAATTTCTTTATCATAAAAAGGGATGCCCATTTTCTGAGATACAGCGAGGCCAATCTCCCGCCCACCGGAACCGAACTGGCGGCCAATGCAAATAACAGGATGCGCCATACAAAACCCTCCTTTGATGGCTCTAAAGTGGCAGGGCACATATCCACAGCACACTGTTTCTGCCTTTATCATAGCACAAAGAGGCCGTTCTGGCGCAAAAAAACACGGTAAGAAGCCAGAGAACTTCCTACCGTGGTTTTTGTGAATTTTGCACAAAATAATTTCAACATTATATTTTTGCTTTGGAATCAAACAGCTTGGGCGCAGCCAGCATCAATACCACGGCTGCTATCACCGTGAAGATGGTTTCCGGAATCATATATGTGGCGTTGTATACAGCGCTGTACAGCCAGCACAACGCATTTTCTCCCATGTTTTGAATGGCCTGGCCCCAGCCGAAGTTTGTCATCCACTCAAACGCATAGTCGTAATCTTTCCACACCACATAGCCGGAAAGTACACTGCATACATAGCGCAGCACGCACACGACAAAGGTGCTCACGCCTGCCCCTGCGGCGCGCCATGCCCTGGTGGCAGGGAAGGGCTTTGCAATAAACCATGCCAGTCCCAGCACCGTGAAGGCCAGCACATAGTCCAGCAGCACGCAGCCCACCTGCGCGCCCAGTGTTTGGCAGTAGGTGAGGTTCTTCAGGCCCAGGAACAGCTGAATCAGGCTGTGCACAAAGGCGGTGAACAGGCCCCATTTCGGGCCATGGCGCAGGCTCATCAGAATGATAGGCAGCATGCTTACGAATGTGATGGACCCGCCGTGCGGCAGCTCATAGATGGGAAAATAGCTGAGCACGGTGCCAAGCGCGATCATCAGCGCGCCTTCCACAAGGCACTGGGTCTTTTGATGTGTTTTTGTCGTCATGGGAAATGCCCCTTTCAAATAATGTGACACAAAAACAAAATACGCGCCGTGCGGCACAAAAACCGCACGACGCGCAGAGCTTTGCTGGGTTATTGCAAAAACTCCCTACGCCGGCATTACCCGGATCAGGTAAGAAGGGTCTATGGCGCCGCGTACGGCAACCAAATCTAAGCCTTTCGGCCCCCCTGTTTTTATGTCCAGATATCATTATACGCAGCGCGCAGGCATTGTCAAGAAGAATTGATGCATACTATGTTGCAGGCAAAAAAATACACGAAGATTCTCAAAAAGAACCCTCGTGTATGAATTGCAGCGAAATATTAACGCCAGATGCCCAGCAGCCACTCGGCACAGAACACAGCGCCGCAGGCGGCCAGCGCCACAGGTAAGAGCCCGGCGCCGCAGTAAGCAAGCACCATAGCCGCACAGAAACCCGCTGCGGCAGATATCACACTGGCCGTGCTTTCAAAAATAGCAGGCACCGTCATAGCGGCCAACACGGCATAAGGAACATAGTATAGAAAACTCTGCACGAAACGGCTTTTGATCTTACCGCGCACCAGTAACATGGGCAGCGCACGGATCAAATAGGTGGTGCCGGCCATTACAGCAATATAGCAAAGCATACGTGTTGTCATGATGCAGCCTCCATCTCATGAACGGGCGCCAGCCAGGCAAGCACCAGTGCTGTGCATACCGTGCACAGAATGATAGAAAAACCAGATGAAATGTGTGCATGCAGCAATGGTACGAACCGAATCAGGCAACTGAGGGCTGCGGCGAGGAGCGCTGCCCAAAATACAGGCCGGTGCGTTTTTGCAACGGGCACCACAATGGCAATAAACATACCATACAGCGCCACGCCCATTGCGCTTTGCACACTTTGCGGAAGCAGGGCGCCTGCCACTGCTCCCGTCAGGGTGCCAAGTGCCCAGCCCAGATACGGCGCCACGGCAACGCCCATGAAATAACGTTTGCCCACTTCGCCAGGTTTCGAGGCAGATACCGCAAAGATCTCATCTGTCATGAAAAAACTTACCCAGAATCTGTCCGAAAGGTGCACGCTTTTATGCAGCTTCTGAGAAAGCGAAATGCTCATCAGCGCATAACGCAGATTAATGATAAGTTGCGTCAGCGCCATTTCCAGTAATGTGCCTCCACCGAAAATAACACCAGCCCCTGCAAGTTGCCCGGCGCTGGTGAGATTTGTCATGCTGATTAACACTGTGGTGCGCACATCCATCCCATTCACCGCGCATAAAATGCCAAATGCGATGGATACGGAAAAATAACCAAGGCCAATTGGAATACCGTCAGAAAAACCATGGCGAAAACTGTTTTCCACCGAGGGCCTTCGGCCCTCCGGTGTCTGCTGAAGTTCCAAATTGTATGCCTCCTTCAATTTGTGCCCGCGAGAGCCTTTTTCCCGGTGGGGCATAGTGGTGCAAGGCAGCATCGCTCACAATATGCTTTGCGTGCAGTGCATACCGCACGCCCGTGCAGCACGCAGCGATGGCAGAAATCGTTTGATTCCTCAGGCGGTAGCACTTTTACAAGTGCTTTTTCAACCTTCACCGGATCGGTGGTATCCTTTACAAAACCCAGGCGGTTGGAAAGGCGAATGCAGTGCGTGTCTGCCACAACGGCAGGCAGGCCAAATACATCTCCGCGCACAAGGTTGGCGCTTTTGCGCCCAACACCTGGCAACTTCAGAAGATTCTCCATTGCCTGAGGAACTTTACCATCAAATTCATTCAGCAGCATGTTGCTCATGGCGGCAAGGTCCCGCGCCTTTGAACGCCCCAGCCCGCATGGACGCACAATGGCCTCGATATTATCGGCCCCGGCGGCTGCCAATGCCTCCAGCGTGGGATATTTGGCGAACAGTTCCTGTGTTACAATGTTCACGCGGGCATCTGTGCATTGTGCTGCAAGCCGCACACTGACAAGCAACTGCCAGGCGCTGGCATAATCCAGTGTACATTCGGCCAGCGGGTATTCTTCTTTCAATTTCTGCACGATACGCAGAGTATCCGATTTTGTTCTCATGCAGTGTTCCTCCCTGCCGCTGCTGGCGGCAGCTCCATCATATCACAAACAGGGGTTGTGTACAACCGTATTTCGTTGTATACTGGGGAGGAAGTTTTCTAAAACCACAAGATATGGAGGATGCACATGTACGCGGATATGATGGACACTATCGGCTTTGTGGCCGAACACGACCCGCAGGTGGCAAAGGCCATGCAGGGTGAACTTTGCCGCCAGCGTCAGAACATCGAACTGATCGCTTCCGAAAACGTAGTCTCGCCGGCAGTGATGGCTGCGATGGGCAGTGTGCTCACGAACAAGTATGCCGAGGGATATCCTGCGCATCGTTATTATGGCGGTTGTGCCTGGGTGGACGAAGTGGAAAATATCGCAAGAGAACGTGCCTGCCAGCTTTTTGGCGCGCAGCATGCCAATGTGCAACCCCATTCGGGCGCACAGGCGAACCTGGCAGTATATTTTGCTCTTTTAAACGTGGGCGACACCGTGCTTGGCATGGACCTTTCCAACGGAGGACATTTGACGCACGGCAGCCCTGTGAACATGAGTGGCAAAAACTATCATTTTGTGCCATACGGTGTGGATGAAAACGGATATCTGGATTATGAAGACCTTGCCCGCAAGGCGGCGCAGCATCATCCGAAACTGATCGTGGCGGGCGCGTCGGCCTATGCCCGCACCATTGACTTTGAGCGCATTGGCCGCATTGCCAAAGAAAACGGCGCGTTGTTCATGGTAGATATGGCGCATATCGCCGGCCTTGTGGCGGCAGGGTTGCACCCCAGCCCTGTGCCGTATGCGGACGTTGTTACCACAACCACGCATAAAACACTGCGCGGCCCGCGCGGGGGTATGATCCTTTGTAAAGAGGAGTACGCCAAGGCAATTGACAAAGCTATTTTCCCCGGCACACAGGGCGGCCCTCTGGAGCATGTTATCGCTGCGAAAGCCGTGGCATTGGGGGAAGCGCTGCGCCCGGAATTCAAAGAATATCAGCAGCGCATTGTGGAAAACGCCAAAGCGCTGGCGGATGCCCTTGTGCGCGAGGGGCTGGCGCTTGTCAGTGGCGGAACAGACAACCACCTGATGACGGTGGATCTGCGCGGCACCGGGGTAACGGGTAAGGAACTGGAAGCCCGTTTGGACGAAGTGCGTATTACGGCCAATAAAAATACAGTGCCGAATGATCCGGCTTCCCCGTTCGTTACTTCTGGCCTGCGGATCGGCACGCCTGCTGTTACTACGCGTGGCTTTGGCCCGGCAGAAATGAAGG
>CAMBHV010000113.1 GCA_945867255.1 uncultured Clostridia bacterium | reverse complement strand
CTTTTGCTTATCTGCGTGGGGTTTATGGCTTTCAGCGGCCTGGATATTATAGGCACCGTATGGATGGGCCAGGATGTGGGGTTTCATATTGAGCGCTGGGCCGGTGCGTGGGAGTACAGTTCGATAACGACATGCCTGTTTTGGGTATTTAATCAGGCTGTGGTGCCGTGGCTGATGACCCTGTGTGTGCTGCAGGAAAAAAGTGTGGAGAATTATGCCCTTTTGGGGTTGCTGGCACTTCCGTTTGGCCCGCTGCCATTCCTGGGCCTTGTGGTGATGTGCCTTGCCCTGGGCGGCGTGGAGCTGGTGAAAAACGCGCGTGCCCATACGCTTTCGCCATTCTGGAGGCGTGTTTTTTCATTGCAAAATCTGCTGGCGCTGGTGGCTGTTTTGCCGGTGTTTTATTTTTACTTTTCTTCGAATGCTGCTACCAGTATGGAGGAGGGGCGTTTCTGCTTTTATCTGGCGGGGCGTCAGGACGTAAATGTGTGGGCGGAGCTGTTCCGGTTTGTGCAGTTTTATATGCTGGAATGCGGCGTGTATCTGGCGCTTATCTGGCGGGACTACAAACGGCAGCCGCTGTTTTATATCACGGCTGTCAGTTTGAAGGTTTACCCATTGTTCCAGATAGGGGCTTCCGGTACAGGGGACTTTACCATGCGCGCATCGATTCCTGCGCTTGTCGTGCTGGCATGTATGGTTTTGAAAAGCCTTGTACGCCATCGAACCGTATTTCGCACAGGCACTTGGTGGGAACGGCTGTGGTATGTGGCACTGGTGGCTGCACTGTGCATCGGCGCTGTGACGCCGCTGGTGGAACTGTGGCACGGACTGATCGTGGTGTGGAATGCGCGGCGTCTTGGCGTGGTGTACGACCCGTACGGCACGGTGAACCATGTGGAAAACGTGTATATCAACAACTTTGTATCGTGGTATCTGGAAGACAGCTTCTTTTTCCGCATACTGGCAAAGTGACGGCAAAACGGCACGGTGTCCCCTGCGGGGCATCCGTGCCGCTTTTGCTTAGAGACAAACGCATTTTTAATCAGGAAACACACTTTCTGTGTTCCGAAACGCATCATTTGTGGTATGATAAAAAAGAAGTCGGCACGGGCCGTTTTTTATGAAAAGTTTTAGATGAACGGGAGGCGGGTTTGAGGCACAGAGCAGCAAAAAATGTGATTCGCCAGCGCATGGAGCGCACGGCACAGGCGTTACGGGCCAACAATATGCAGGCTTTCTGCGTGGATAGCGCGGCAGAGGTCCTGCCTTTATTGGAGGAATGGATCGCACCGGGTTCCACCGTGGGTACAGGTGGCTCTATCACCTTGGCGGAATGTGGGGTAAAGAATTTTCTCACCAGTGGGAAAGTGAAGTTTTTGGACCGGCTTGCACCAGGGCTTACACCCGAAGAGAGCGATGCTGTGGTACGCGCCCATTTTTCGGCAGACTGGTATCTGTGCAGCGCAAACGCCATTACGGACGCAGGCGAAGTGTTCAATGTGGATGGAAACTCCAATCGAATTGCGGCTATTGCATTCGGCCCGCGCAACGTGGTTATGGTTGTAGGGTATAACAAACTGGTGCGCGATCTGGACGAAGCCGAGAACCGCCTGGAGACGATTGCTGCCCCGGCAAATGCGCAGCGCCTTTCGTGCAAAACGCCCTGCGCGCAGACGGGTGTGTGCGCGCATTGCAGCAGCCCGCAGCGCATTTGCTGTGATTATCTTGTGCTGCGCCAGCAGCGGGAAAAAGGGCGCATCCGCGTTATTCTTGTGGCGGAGTCGCTGGGCTTTTAAGTACACAAACAAAGCGGCTTGTTGAGGCGGAATGCCTTTCCTGCCGGCACGGAGAGTGTGAAAGGGGCAACCATTTATGCAGGCATTTGTGCCGCAAACAGTAAAACTGGAGATTTATCTTCCGCAACAGTCACTGGACGCCGTGCTAGCTGCGCTGGCACAGGCAGGTGCGTGCCAGGTGGGAAAATACGCTTTCGTCTCATCTTATGCGCCGGTGCAGGGAACCTGGATGCCACAGGCCGGTGCGCAGCCCTATTCGGGAAACACGGGGGAACTGTGCCGTGGTGAAGAATATAAGCTGGAGGTGCGTTGCCCTGCAAGCATGGTGCCGCAGGCCCTTGCGGCCGTGAGGCGGCACCATCCGTATGAACAGCCGGTTGTAAATGTGGTGCCTTTGTGGAACGAGTATTGGGATGCACAGATGTGACAGAACACAGTAAAAACCGCACGTTGGGATGCCATATGGTTTTCCCAGCGTGCGGTTTCGTTTTATCCGTTTTGCTTTGTGCGTTTATCATATTGCGGCTTTTTCTTTTTCTTTTTTACGGAAAAGCCGAAATCGCCCATCTTTCGTCCAAGCGCAAAGTATTCGCCGTGCGCATACGCGCAAAGCCCGGCTTTTGCAAGGCGCAGGCGTCCATTCGGGTCAATCAGTGTTTCGTCTACATGCACACTGACGATATCTGCCACAAACATATCATGTGTGCCAAGTGGCACCACGTCTGTTACGCGGCATGCAAGGGAAAGCGGGCTTTCCGCAATGGCTGGCGCAGAAAAACCGGGTACAGCCTGTGCGGTGAGATGGGCGGCAGCCAGTTTGTTTTCATTGCGGCCGCTTTTTACACCGCAATAGTCAATGGCGCGCACCAGAGCTGCCGTGGGGAGGTTGATGATAAATTCGCCGCTCTCCCGAATCAGGTGGTAGCTGTATCGTTCCGGCCGCACGGAGATATAAGTTTTGGGCGGCTGAGAATTTAAAACGCCTGTCCACGCAATGGTAAGGGCGTTGGGGGCTTGCAGTGTGCCGCAGCTCACCAGTGCAGGAGGCACGGGTGCCAGAAGCACCGATCCTTTCCACTCTGTTTTGGCCATCACACATTCCTCCTGTGAGAAATAAGATGCCGGGGCCTGGAAAGGGCCCCGGTATGAGGTTTTAAAAAATATTACTGTTTGGGCTGCTGCTCAAATGTGGTTTCACTGATGATGAACCGTGGGCGCTGTTTTGTCTCGTTGTAGATCTTTCCGATGTACTCACCAATCACACCCAGGCACAAAAGCTGTACACCGCCCATAAAGAAGATGGCGCACAACATGCTGGCCCAGCCAGACACCGTGGCCCCCAGCAGCTTTGTAAGCAGCACCCATAGAATGCCGATAAAACTGGCAAGGCTGATGAAAAAGCCGAGGCTTGTGATGAGGCGGATGGGTTTCACCGAAAGGCTGGTGATGCCGTCAAACGCAAAGTTCAACATTTTTTTCAGCGGATAATGGCTTTCGCCGGCAATGCGCTCGGCACGCTCATAGTATACGCTGGAGCTGCGGTAGCCCACCAGGGGCACAAGCCCACGCAAAAACAGATTTACTTCATGGAACTGGGCCAGGCCTTCCAAAGCGCGTTTGCTCATCAGGCGGTAGTCGGCGTGGTTATACACGGTGTTTGTGCCAAGGGCATTCATCACTTTATAGAAACCCTCTGCCGTAGTACGTTTGAACCAGGTGTCTGTCTCACGTTTGGAGCGCACGCCGTATACAACGTCACACCCGGCCAGATACTCGTCCACCATTTTATCCATGGCGTTGATGTCATCCTGCCCGTCGCAGTCGATGGAAATGGTGACATCTGCCATATCCTTGGCTGTCATCAGGCCGGCGAGCAGAGCGTTTTGATGCCCACGGTTGCGCGAGAGGCATACGCCCACAAAGTGTTCATCCTGCTGAGCAAGGGTGCGAATGATGCTCCAGGTATTATCCTTGGAACCGTCATTTACGAACATCACGCGGCTCTTTTCGCTTACTTTACCAGCTTCGGCAAGGCTTTTGACTTTGTTCAGAAACATGCCGCTGGTAACGGGCAGCACTTCCTGTTCATTGTAACAGGGAATTACGATGTATAAAACAGGTTTGTCCATGGATATCTCCTTCTTTTTTACTAGTTTTGAACGGATACAGGCTGCTGCACCCGCAGTTCACGAAGAAATGTAAAACAGAATGCACCGTACAGTGCTACGTTGAAAATGGCCAGCGTACTTTGGCTTACAGGCGCCTGTGCCTGTAGCAAAAACGGGATATAGCATATCACATCCAGCGCGGCCATGCAGGCAGTAAGCCAGGCCAGTTTTCCTGTAGCAGCCGTATACACAACCAGTAAAATCAGCACAGCTAGGCCATAGCGTTCGTGCATGCCGGGCAAAAAGATCAGACAAGTATAAAAGCCGAAGATAAACAAAAGTAATGTGGTGTGCACACCGAATGTGACATGGCGGGCCAGAAGGTACACTGCAGCAAGGCCCAGAATGCCCAGGCAGAACAACATCAGCCCCTGGCGGAAAAACGGGATGATATTGCCTTCCAGAAAGCGATAGGTGCCCCCGTTCCATTCAAACGTGCTGGAGGTGCCGGAAAGCCAGGTGGCTACATTGGGGTAAGAGCTGGCGATGTGTGCCTCTGCCCCCTGGCCAAGGTAGATGTCAAAGGGGCGCCAAAGCGCCTGCCCCACATTGCCGTGCAGAATGATCGTAACGACGATGGAAGGAATGGCAAAAACCTCCAGCATTGCGGGCATCCACAGAAAATTCAATGCGGAAAATTTCTTTTTTGCCACGTAGAGGATGACAAGTGCCGGGCATAAAAACACGGCCTGAAGTTTTAAGCTGAAAGCAACACCGAGCCATACAAAGCTTAGAACATACTTTTCTTTATAAAAGTATAGTACACACAGTAAGAGAAATGTGACATACATCATGTCGCATTGTGCCCACATGGCGCCATTCATGATGACAGACGGTAAAAATAATACCACAAGCCCGGCCGAAACAGCAGCGCGGCGTGCAGCGGCACGCGTACGGTTGGCCTGCAGGCAAACCTCATGTGTCAGAAAGCCAGCAGCAACGGCGCCTGCATAGTCAAACACAACGGAGGAAAGTTTGATGGCTACGATGGGGTTGTTCAGATACGACAATACCGCCATCCATGTGCGATAAAGCATGTTGTAATTGCCCACATCTCGCGCCAGCGCCCGCCAGCCGCCGAAACTGCGGAAGTTCTCATACCAAACTTCCAGCGCAGCCACATAGTCGATAGAATGATAAGGAAGCGCCACATAGCGAATGATGATGCTTACGCCCACAAGGCACAGGATGCCCAGCGCAGCGATGTGACGGTGCAGAAATTCCACAAACTTTTTTTCAATGTTCAACATGGGGCCCTGTCTCCTTCAGCGCCGTTTTTCGCCCAGAAATACAACGGCTACTGCATTGGGGCCCGTGTTGGTAGCAACGGCGGCCCCCAGTTCGAAAATCATCTCCGGGGCATACCCCAGTTCCTTTTTGCAAAGTTTTGCAAGATGTTTACAGTTCTCTTTATCCGTGCCGCCCACAAGATAAGGTGTGTCCGGCGCAATGCGCTTTTTGGCGTACGCCGCCAGCGCAGGCATCACGGCGTTGTCACCGCGCACTTTTGCTGCTGTGGCAGTGGCGCCGTCGATCATGGAAATGATGGGGCGCAGGCCCAGCAGTTCGCCGGCAAAAGCTGCTGCAGCCGAAATGCGCCCGCTTTTCTTGATGAATTTCAGCGTGAACACGCTGAGCGCCACTTCCACGCGCGCGAACTGGTCTT
>CAMBHV010000112.1 GCA_945867255.1 uncultured Clostridia bacterium | reverse complement strand
CTTGCATGTCTTTAAGATATCAGGGGCAGATATGTGCCTGAAAGAAGAATAAACCAGTAGAATTCGGGAGGTAGGAAAATGAAGAGCAGAAGGATCCTTGCGCTTTTATTGTCTGTTATGCTGGTGGCAATGCTGCTGGCGGGCTGCGGCGGCCAGCAGAGCACATCCTCGGCAAGTGGAGCTCAGGCCACAGGAGAAAAAACGCAGATCGTGTTGTGGCATACCTATACGGATGCACATGAAGAAGCTTTGTTGAAAGTGGTGGATTCGTTCAACGCCTCGCAGGAGGAATACGAATTGGTGGCCGAGCAGCAGCCGTACAGCGAATTTTACGCTAAGCTGATGCAGGCGGTGCGCAACGGCACCGGGCCGGATCTTGTCACCATGTTCCCGTCGGATGCCATCAACTATATCAATGAAGGCCTTCTGGTAGACCTGGCCCCCTATATCAACGACCCGGATATCGGTATGCCCAACTTCAAGGAAAGCATGTCCGCCGGTATGTATGAAGAAATCACGCAGTGGGGTGGGGACTCCATTTATATGTTCCCTGTTACAGCCACGGGCGAAGTGCTGTTCTATAACAAAACTTTGTTTGATAAGTATGATTTGGAAGCGCCGAAAACATGGACAGATGTGGAGCAGGCCAGCAAAGTAATCTACGAAAATGAAGGCATCCCGGGATTTGGAACAGATTCTGTCACCGACACTTACCAGTGCCTGATTCGCCAGGCTGGAAGCGGTTATATCGATGCAGAAAACAAAACGATGGCTATCGATGAGACAATCGGTAAGGAAAAACTGCAGTGGTTTGCCGATGGCGTGCAGGCAGGATATTTCCGGCTTGTAGGTGAGGATCAGTACTTCTCTAATCCGTTCGGCAGCCAGGCAATCGCGTCCTATATTGGTTCCAGCGCAGGCATCAGCTATGTGCAGGCAGCTATCGGTGATTCGTTTGAAATGGGCTGCGTGCCCATCCCGCAGGAAGGTCCTGTGAAATATATCTCGCAGTGGGCAAGCAGCTATGTATGCCTCAGCAAAGATGAAGCTCATGCCCGCGGAGCCTACTTGTTCGTCAAGCATTTTGCATCTGTGGATCAGGTGGTAGACTGGTCCATGGCGTTTGGTGCGGTTCCCGTATTTGCCGAAGCGCGAGACACGGAAGAATTCCAGGAGTTTGCAGAATCGGATCTTGCCATTAAGGCTCTCACGGAAGAAATCGAATACACGGGCATGCTGCCCAGTATCCCGGGCGCTGCAGATGTGCGCACGGAGATCGATAAGATGGTGCAGAATGTTTCGCTGGGTGTGTCCGATGTAGATACGGCATACGAGGCATTCATCACAGCCAGCAATCAGGCACTGGCCAACGGCTGATGGGCCTGTAGCTGAGTGTGAAAGAAAACCAGAGTATTTCAATTATATAAAATAAACCGGCGGCCCGGCCGCCCTGCACAGGGCAGGGGCCGAGGCCGCCGGCGCGTTTATCTGTGTGCTGTGCACAGGGCGGGGGAAAGCTATGGAAGGAAAAAGAACAGAATTCGTGATGTATTCCGGGCTTCATACCATTGGCGGTGTGAACGCCAGTATCACATATGGAAAAGACCGTGTATTATTTGAATGCGGGCTTGCATACGACCCATCGCTGGACGTATACGATGGCGCAGTTTTGAGAAGAGATGAAAACTGGGTACGCGATCAGCTGAAACTGGGCATCCTGCCGCGCATTCCCGGTATCTATCGCAGGCAGGATCTGGGTGATGACCCGCTTGAAAGTGCAGAAGAAAGCAGTTTGAACACCGCGGTGTTCGTCACGCATCTGCATTTGGATCATATGGCATTTATGGGCATGATTGCCCCTGAGGTTCCCGTTTATCTGCATCATAATGCCCAATGCATCGAGCGCGCACTGGAAGCTACGGGCCAGGGCGTGCAGACATTGGCGCGTTCTTATGAGGATATTGTGCCCGGGGTTCCTGTGCATGTGGGCGAGATCGAGGTGCTGCCCATTTTGTGCCGCGATACAAGTTATTATGATTTTGCGTTTTTCATCACGACGCCGGATGGCACCTTCCACTGGACAGGAGACCTGTGCCTGCATGGTACGCAGGCAGAGAAAACACTGAGCCAGATGGAATTTGTGAAAAGCCGGCAGGTGGATGTGCTTTTATGTGATTGCACTTCTTTTATGGACAGTGTGATGCGTATGATGTATGGCACCATGGATGCCAGTGTTATCAAGCCATCGCCCGATGTACCGCAAGGCATGCTGACGGAGGAGCAGTATTACGACGGTTTGTTTGAACAGGTGAAGAACCGCCGCGGGCTGTGCGTGTTCAACTATTATCAGCGCGAAATGGATGATGCGGAACGGTTTCTTCAGTGGGCGGCAGACACCGGGCGGGTTTGTGTGTTTGAGCCGGATGCCGCTTACATTGTGTGGAAGTTTTTCAAGGTTCGCCCCTATGTATATTTGCCGGACACTCAGCCTTACACGCTGCCATCGGAACAATGGCCTGAGTGGCTGCAGCAACTGGCGGCACACGCGCAAATTGTAACTCGTGAAGAGATCTGGCAGAACCCGGCCGGCTACCTGCTGCAGAACAGTTATCCGCATATTTTGGAGCTGTTCAGCCTGCCGTGTGAACAGGCGGTCTATCTGCATGCAGATGGCATCCCAATTGGGGAGTTCGACCCCGCCTATGCCAATATGCGCCGTATCGTACAGCGTGCCGGGTTTGCATACGTAACATTTTTCTGCGAAAATTATTTCGGGCATGGGTATCCGTGCCAGGTGAAGTATTTTGTGGATGAAGTGGATCCTAAGGTGCTCATTCCATGCCACTCTTATAATCCGGAACGCCTTTTGCCCAACACGGGCAGGCAACTGCTGCCGGAGATATATCGAACTTATATTCTGAAAGATCATCAGCTTACAGAAGGAGAGTAATATGCCGAAACTTCTGGTGTTTTGCATCGACGCGCTGTGCGCATCCGATGTGTCCTATATGAAAACGCTGCCCTGCTTTGGGAAATTGCTTGCGGAAGGGGCGCTGGTAGAGAAAATAGACCCTGTGTTTCCTGCGCTGACATACACCTGCCATACGTCTATTCTGACGGGGACGTATGCGGGGAAACACGGTATTCTGCATAATGAGATGTTGCAGCGCGGCGGGCAGAGCAACGCGCCCTGGCATTGCATGAAGCGTGACGTAAAAGTGCCCACTTTGTTGGACATTGCGCATGCCCATGGGAAAAAAGTATGCTCCCTCAGCTGGCCGGTGTCCGGCGGGGCGGATTACGACATGAATATGCCCATGATCGTGCCTTACGGCTACACGGGCTATGAGCCGGAAACGTATCTCAACGGCACAGCCACCGAGAATCTGATGCGGCGGTATTTCCACAAACATGGTCGCTTTTTGAAAGGGCCGGATCGCAGCCTGGATCTGTATACCATGGCGTTGGCGCTGGATATTCTGGAAGATTTTGAACAGCCTGATGTCATGCTTGTAAAAATGTGCGATCTGGATTCTGTGCGCCACACCTACGGGGTATATCATGAAAATACAAAAGTGCAGCTTCGCCGCCATGATGAAGAATTGGGCGCCATTTTGGAAGTGTTGCAGCGCAAGGGCACTTTGGCGCAGACCAATGTGGTGGTGTTGGGCGACCATGGGCAAACCGATATTCGGGACGTATTTCTGATGAACGTGCTGCTACGCCAGCATGGCCTGCTGGAAACAGATGAACAGGGAAATGTGGTGCGGTTTGACGCATTTTGCCACTCTACCGGCCTTGCCGGCCTGATTGAAGTGCGCGATGCACAGGATGCGGCACTGATGCAAAAAGTGCGCGCACTGCTGGAAAGCTTGCGCAATGACAAAAATGTGCAGCTTTCCACCGTGATGGATGCCAGCCAGGCAAGGGAGGCGTTTGGGGCATGGGGCCCGTTCGATTTTGTAGTGGAAAGTGCGTTGCCCATTTCCTTTGGCGAGGCGGCCGGCGGCGATTCGCTTTGGGGTTCGATGCAGCCGGGCGACCACAAGATTGGCGCTGCCACACACGGCGGCACGCCGCAGCGCGAAGAGGTTACTACCTTTTTTGCCTGGGGCCCATGCGTGAAGCCCGGAGCGGTGTGTGCACGCCGCAGCATGGTGGATGAAGCGCCCACTATGGCAAGGATGCTGGGGCTTTCCATGGATGAAACGGATGGCAGCGCAATGGTGGAAATATTGAGGTGAAATGATGCAGATCACGATAGAACATCTTACAAAACGGTTCGGGGACACGGTAGCGGTCAATGATCTTTCCGTATGTATGGAAAGCGGAAAGCTGACCGCGCTTCTTGGCCCGTCCGGGTGCGGAAAATCCACGGTGCTGAACATGATCTCCGGCATTCTTCCTGCCACGGAAGGAAAGATTTTGTTCGACGGGAATGATGTTACGGCACTCCCGCCGGAAAAGCGGGGCGTGGGCCTTGTGTTTCAGAACTATGCACTGTATCCGCACATGACAGCGCTTCAGAACATTTGTTTCCCTATGGAGATCAAGCGGGTGCCAAAAAAAGAGAGGCTGGAACGTGCGCACCAACTTGCGGAGATGGTGCATATCACACCGTATCTGGGGCGTAAGCCGGCACAGCTTTCGGGCGGCCAGCAGCAACGCGTGGCCATTGCGCGTGCCCTTGCAAAAGAGCCGCAGGTGCTTTTGCTGGACGAGCCGCTTTCCAACCTGGATGCCAAGCTTCGTGTGGAGATGAGGGAAGAAATACGCCGGATTCAGCGCGAGGCAGGCATCACCACGATATTTGTTACGCACGACCAGGAAGAGGCCAGCAGCATTGCAGATAAAGTGATCTTGCTGAAAGAAGGCGTGCTGCAGCAGCAGGCCACTGCGCGTGGGCTGTATGACGAGCCGGCTAACCTGTTTGCAGCTGATTTTCTTGGCGCACCGCCTATCAACAAGCTGCGCGGTGTTGTGAAAAACGGGGCGTTTTTGCTGGAGGGAAGCGACATTTCCATCCCGGTAAAAGCCCGCGGTGCCCTGCAGGAGGGCGCTGCGGTGGTGCTGGCTGTGCGCGCGGAAAGCGTCTGTGTTCATACGCAGGCACAGGCCTTGGGGTTTGAGGCAAAGATTGGTGCGCGATACTCCATTGGAAAAGACGAGCTTGTGGTGCTGCAGGCGGGAGAAAACCAGCAGATGCGGGGATTCGTATCCGGCAGCGACGAGATTCGGGAAGGGCAGATCTGCACGGTTACGCTCAAGGAAAGAGGCGTGTTGTTGTTTGAGGGGCAATCGGGGGACCGAGGGGCATGATATAGCTTGGAAAAGGCGACCAGGCCCCCCTTACCTGGAAGGGCCTGCTGGAGCCGGCTCTTTATCTGCTTCCATTTGTGGTGGGCCTGGCGGTATTTGTGGTGTATCCGTTTTTCAACGTGTTTCTGATCTCATTTCAGAACGACTATAATATGATGACGGGGGCGTTTAACGGGCTTGGGGTGGAAAACTATCGTGTCATTCTCTCGGACCCCAACTTCCTGAGCGGGTTGCGCAACACGTCCTTGTATGTGGTGTTCGTTGTGCCCATTTCTACAGCTATCTCGCTGGCCGTCGCATCGATGTTGAATGCGAACAT
>CAMBHV010000111.1 GCA_945867255.1 uncultured Clostridia bacterium | reverse complement strand
TTCCTGTGGATTATGTAAAGTGCACACCCACCCGCTAACCATTTTGGTAGCTTTATCTCCATCCATGCGCATAGGAACTGTAAAATCTGGATTTCGCTTGGTACATTTTCCGGTCTGCCTCATCGAACTGCTCTTTAATATTGCAATCACCGCATCTCCACGATATCCCCATAGAAACACTGATATCATCCTGTGCTATATTGGCTTTTAAAGTGGAGACGGCATTGTGGAAGGCATTTTCTTCTAATTTTGTATCAATGACAACAAATTCATCACCGCCTATACGATAGCATATTCCTGGAAATATACGGGAAATATGCTCTGCTGTGCGGCGAATCAAGCTGTCTCCGGCGCTGTGCCCCATTTGATCATTGACTTTCTTCAATCCGTTCAAGTCGATGCACACCACACCCAAACATGCAAAAGATTCCGTTTCAAAACTTTGCATGGTATGGTTGAATTTATTTCGGTTGAACAGCCCGGTCAGAGAATCTTCAAAGCTCAATTTTTTCAGAGTTTCTGTTTGCTCTCTGATCTTTCTCTTGTATTCATCGATGCACTGGTGCAAATACTCATATGTGAGCTGCCCTATTTGTGTCGGGAACCCCACATCTTCCTGTGTCATTTCGGAATACGGATTGGAGATATGAATATGGCAGCAACGAGGGGCGCCATCGGCCCAGCGAAAGACAGCGGTGATACGCTGATGTACACGCAAATAAATATTCGTGGAGGGATCGGTGGCAATCCATGCTCTGCCGCTGCAAATGTATATGTCTGGTGAAATGTTGATCACATCGTATTCTTCGTTCCATATATTGCATTTGGGAACCATACCCGCAAACTGCTGAAAAATAGCGGAAATCTTTTCGGTCCCCACAGCATACTCATGTTCAGCCGCGCCGATCCAACTCAGTTTGTCATCAAAGAGCTCGATCATAGCTTTCACATCATTTTCGCAGTAGTGCTTGTGAAACAAAAGGCTGGTGGATTCCTTCACAGCTTGTATCTTTCTGTCTTCAGCAGTAGAAAGCGTCAACTTTTATCCCTCCTTTTTTAAAATCCAGCGGGAAATATGGTTCGGCAACGTACGGTTTGTGGCGATATCATTATGCTTGCAAAAAGAGAAATATCTTAGAATTATTGTACCGAATGCAACAGATGCCGTCAATCATTCGGTGTGTTGCCTGGACTATGCTAACCCTATGCGGCGCATCAAAGAAGCCGTATGGAAGTTTATAAACTTTGGGTTTCGCTGCCTTGATATTTAACGCGTCCGTATCTTTCCGTGTTCACTGGTTATTTGGGGCAACAAATCACGGTTTTTATTTTATGGGGCCTCTGCCAAAACGTAAGGTTGGAACTTGATATCGATGATATTTGGATATTTCACATTAAAAAACCGCAGGCCATATGGCCCGCGGTTTTTTATTCGACATTTTGGGCAAGGGGTGACATTCAGTCCAGAAATTGAATGGCGGCACCCAATACACCGGCCCCGATATAACTGCTCAAAGTAGCATCGATCTCGGCCTTCCAAATATGTTCATGATTTGGGAAAGCCTCCTTTAATTTTTTGGCCAGAGCTTCCATCTCCTGTGGAGACCCTCCATTCGCTACTGCCAGGTTATAACGCCCGTGCCCTGAAGTGTGCTTTTGCAATAGTTCCAGAAATTTGGGCTGCACTGCCTGCCGGCCACGCACCTTGGCCACACTGACAAGCTGGCCGTCCGGCGTGAAAGTGATAAGGGGTTTGATGTTCAGCATGGTGCCTGCAATGGCGCTGATTTTTCCGATGCGGCCGCCTTTGTGAAGATATTCCAATGTATCTACCGAAAAAAAGGGAAAGGTTTGTTCGATCAAGCGGGGAATGCGTTGCTCTACAAGGGTATGCCAAGGCATGCCGGCACGTACGTCTTCCCATGCCTGCAGTACAGTGGCGCCAAGGCCCAGGCTTCCACTGAGCGAATCGAAAACCCGTATTTCCAGGCCGGTGCGCTCGGCGGCTTTTAACCGCACGAGATTGCAGGTGCCGGAGAGCCCGGAAGACAAATGGATAGCCGCCACCTTTTCATACCCCAGCTTGGCTATTTTATCCAACACGGCATCCACACAACCGCCATCCGGAAGCGAGGTGTGAGGCATTTCACCCTGAGCCTGAAGATGATAGATATCCTGTGCAAATATAGTTTCTCCATCCTGAAATTCACCCTGTGCACAGCGGATATTCAGGGGAACAACAAACACCGGCTTACCTTTTCGCAGCTTAGGGGAAAGATCTGCACAGGAGTCTGTCAAAAATGCTATTTTTTCCGGATTATGCGAAAAAACAGCTGCTTCGGTTGACAAATGCCCCACCTTCCTTTAGCATCAGGGTAGAAAGCCCCTGCCACATTCGGAAAGGGCATATTATCACATAACGATGTTATGTGATATATTATAAAACGCGATACAACCTTGTGTCAATGGCAAAGGAGCATCACATGGAAGATTATCAGCAGCGGCGGCAACGCATGGCGGCGCATACTCAGCAGGCAATTTTAAATGCGGCCATGGAACTTTGCCGGGATAAATCGTTTGATAAAGTGTCTGTGCGTGATATCTGCCACCGGGCAGGTATCACGACAGGTGCATTTTATCATCATTTCCCTTCCAAAGAGGCAATGCTGGCCAGGGGGTTTTCCTCTCTGGATGAATATATCAAACAGGAATTGCAAAAGCAGGGCCCGCAGCAGCCAGCCCAACGCCTTGCCCTCATCCTGACAAGTTATGCAAACTTTATGGAAAGCCTCGGTTGGGAGCTGACGGCCCGCTACTATCAACAAAGGCTGGGCAACTGTGATAACAGCACGCTGGATCCACAACGGTTTACTTTGCATGCCATCCATGCATGCTTGCAGCAGGCTGCACAGGAGGGCATCATCCGGTCACAGCCTTCTACGCAATGGATTGCTGATTTTGTATTTCGGCATTTTCGAGGCGTGGTGATTGATTGGGTCTTGAATCAGGGTTCTTATAGCCTGATAGAAAAGCTGCGGCAGGATTACCGCTTTTTTGAAAGTGCGTTTCAAAACGGAGGGGCAGAAATAGAACAGAGTGAGCGTGACTGATTCACAAAATGCGGCATTGTTTCAATGAAAAACACCCGGGGCACTCAAGTGTGTTGCTAGCTTGAGTGCCCCGGGTGTTTTTGTCAGTATTATGGCGCAGTGGCCCACGCCGGGAAATACGTTGTATTGCTTGCTCAGTGTACGGCAGAAGGGTTTACTGTTGTACCGGCACGATGTCGCCTACTCCGTTCAGAACAAGGCGCGGGCGATAAGGATATTCCTCCATCATGGCGCGTGTTGTCACGCCGGAAAGCACCAGAATGGGGTCCAGCCCGGTTTCGATACCGGCGACGATATCTGTATCCATGCGGTCGCCGATCATAGCGGTTTCTGCCGAATGAGTGTTCAGAAGGCGAAGCCCCGTGCGCATCATGAGGGGGTTGGGCTTGCCTACGTAATAGGCACTTTTACCCGTAGTAAGTTCAATGGGCGCCATTAGCGCGCGGCATGCAGGCACCAGGCCGTCTTCGGCCGGGCCGGTGAGGTCATAGTTTGTGCCGATCAACTTTGCGCCGCTGTTTACAAAACGCATAGCTTTTACGATGCTGTCGTAATTGAAGTTATCCGCTTCGCTGATCACGACATAATCGGGGTCTATCTCATTGAATGTGATGCCGGCATCATACAGTGCGTTCAACAGGCCATGCTCTCCCACCACATACGCGCTGGAACCCGGCGCTTGTGCACTGAGGAACCGTGCCGTGGCCAGCGCGCTGGTGTAAAAATGTGTGTGATCCACCTCAAGGCCCATGCGTGCCAACTTTTGCTGCAGTTCTTTTGGGGTGTACCGGCTGGAGTTAGTCAAAAACAGAAAAGCCTTATCTTCCTCATACAGCCATTTTACAAATTCCTTTACGCCGGGCAAAAGCCGGTTGCCATGGTAGATTACGCCATCCATGTCGATTAGAAAGCCTTTTTTCTGACGAAGTTGTTCCATATTGTTACCTCTTTCTCTGGGGGTGCACAGTTGACTTTGCGGTGCGAAACCGCACTTTCAGTATACGACAAAACAGATATGTTTCCAAGCTGTTCTGTGTTTGCAGGTTTCAAGATAAACCTTTGGTGACATGGCGCGAAAAAGCGGTGCCATTGTGTGGAAGGCAACCTCTTGCCGGAGCTGCAAAGAAGAAACGGTTTCCGCTTTTAGATATATGCTCCCTGTGATGGAAGGGATGCCTCTCTTGAAAAAGTAACCATGATGGAAGTCTTCCAATAACTCCAGCAGTTTGTGCTTACTACTTCCCACCCTTGCTTGGCCATTTCATTCATCATGGTTTCTGCCTGGGCTTTCTTTACTTCTATCACCTTATATTCTTTCATGACGCATGTCCTCCCTTGAAATGCAACGAATCAAATGGCGGCTTCTCTTGTGAAAAAGAATACCGGATGCACTTCTGTAAAGCAAGAAGTAACGTTTATTTTGTGCGTTCGCATGTGGATGCCTTTTGAAATATGTGCGCTGCAAATTGCCGAAATTTCCGGGTTTCCGTTTTTATAGGCCTGGGGCAGTGCAGGGCGCTTTCTGTGAAAAAGCAAATCGTCCAGTACAATTTAAATTGTACAGCGCAAATCTAAAATTTGTTTTAAATGTATGCAAATAGGATAAGAAAAACAGCTAAGCGCGTGAAACGCCTGCCACGCATGCCAGATTTAGCCTTAAGAGCATGTGTTTGGTGAGACTTGGGCACTTTGCACTCGCGCGGGGTTTGTATAGCTGCACAAAAGCAAGCGGCTTGACACCTGCCCGGGATGGTGCTAGTATTTTTTACAATGGTTCAAAAACGAACAAAGGTGACGAGGACGTATGTTTACCCATTATTGGGAGAATCTGCCGTTGTTTAAACGGCTGTATCATAAGCTGCAGGAACCAGTGTGCGAGCAATTTTCTCTTACGCAGATGGAACTGAGTATTCTGCTGTTTTTGAATGACCATCCTGCCTGTGATACGGCCAGAGATATTGTGGAAGTTCGGCATCTGACAAAGTCACACGTGTCGGCGTCAGTAAAGAACCTGGAGGCATGCGGCTATTTGCGCCGCGAGTTTTTGGATGGAAACCGCAAAACGGTGCACCTTCGCCTTACGCCCAAAGCGGATGCAGTGATAGAAGGCGGACGATGTGCACAGGAAAAATTTTTTGCTGTTCTGCGCCGCGGTTTTACACCCGCAGAATGTGCGGCCATGAAACGCGCATTTGAGAAGCTGGCGAAAAATGCCGGTGAGGCACTGGAGGAGCCGTAAGATGTGGGAAACCTTTCTTGTGTGCTTTTTGGCAGGCGCCGGAGCAGGGCTTGGTACCGGGTTTGCGGGCATGAGCGCCGCGGCGGTGATCAGCCCCATGCTCATTACATTTTTAGATATCCCGGCGTATGAGGCTGTAGGCATCGCCTTGGCCAGCGATGTGTTGGCCAGCGCAGTAAGCGCATACACATATGGAAAACATAAAAACCTGGATATTCGCAATGGGCTGGTGATGATGGCCTTTGTGCTTTGCTTTACCCTGGTGGGAAGCTGGGCGTCCAGTTTTGTGCCGGGAAATGCTATGGGCGGCTTTTCCGTTTGTATGACGCTGTTTTTGGGGCTGCGCTTCATTGTACGGCCTG
>CAMBHV010000110.1 GCA_945867255.1 uncultured Clostridia bacterium | reverse complement strand
TTATTCGCAGTTCAGCCTTTGCCCGAAAGGTGAATATAAAATCAGCGTTTGCCTTGGTACGGCCTGTTATGTGAAGGGCTCCGGCAAAATTTATGATGAATTGCAGAAAAAGCTTGGCATCACCGGCGGTGAATGTACAGCGGACGGGAAGTTCAGCCTGGACGCATGCCGTTGTATCGGCGCATGTGGCCTTGCTCCTGTAATGACGATTAATGATGACGTATATGGGCGCCTGACAGGCGATGAACTGGATGGCATCCTTGCCAAATACTGAGCTATGCAGGAATTGTCGATGAACGTGCTGGATGTGGCCCAGAATTCTGTGGCCGCTGGCGCGAAGCTGATACGAATCAGCCTGGAAGTGGATGACGCGCGGGAACGTCTTGTGCTTACCATTGAAGACGACGGAAAAGGTATGACAGAAGAAACCATATCCCGTGTAACAGACCCCTTTTATACCACGCGTACCACAAGAAAGGTAGGGCTTGGGTTGCCTTTTTTGAAAATGGCCGCAGAAATGACGGGGGGCGCTTTTTCCATTCGTTCACAGCCCGGCCGGGGAACATGTGTGCAGGCGGAATTTGGTTTGCATCATATTGACCGTGCCCCTGTGGGAGATATGGCATCCACCGTTGCTGGGTTGATTCAATGCAGCCCGGACATCGATTTCGTTTATATCGTGCGCGCGGCGGGTGACCGGTTTTGCGCAGATACGCGCGAGATGCGCGCTGTGCTGGGTGATGTGCCACTATCCGAACCCGGCGTAGCACAGTGGATCAGGGAGTTTATCGAGGAGAACACACAGCCAATCTTACGAAGGAGTAATATCGTATGAAAAGTTTACAGGAGCTTGCCGCGATCCGCGACAGGATGAAACAGACAGTAAATACGCGTGAAGCTGCACACGACACGACACGTGTGGTGGTGGGAATGGCTACATGCGGTATTGCTGCAGGCGCACGCCCCGTGCTGAACGCCTTTACAGAAGAAATTGCTCGCCGGGAACTTTCCGGTGTGTTGGTAACGCAGACAGGCTGCATTGGCCTGTGCCAATATGAACCTATTGTGGAAATCACCATGCCCGGGCAGGAGAAGGTTACCTATGTGAAAATGACCCCCGAGAAGGTGAGCCGTGTGGTGGCGGAACATCTCATTGGAGGAAAACCCGTCACAGAGTTCACCATCGGTGCGGCGGCGCGCTGAGGAAGGGGGAGCAAGTAGATGTACAGAAGCCATGTCATGGTGTGCGGCGGTACAGGCTGCACATCCTCCAACAGTGATAAGATCGCGCAGGCGTTCGAAACTGAAATATTGGCCACCGGCCTGCAAGATGAGGTGAAAGTTATCCGCACGGGTTGTTTTGGCCTGTGTGCGCTGGGCCCCATCGTGGTGATCTACCCAGAAGGCAGCTTTTACAGCATGGTGAAGGAAGAAAACGTCAAGGAGATCGTGGACGAACATCTTCTGAAAGGGCGCCCTGTCACCAGACTTCTTTATGATGAAACAGTTGCAGAAGACAATACCATCAAAAGCCTGGACGAGACGGCCTTTTACAAAAAGCAGTTGCGCATCGCATTGCGTAACTGCGGTGTCATCAACCCGGAGAACATCGATGAATACATTGCGTTTGACGGTTATGCGGCACTTGGCAAGGCACTGACGGAGATGACGCCCGAGCAGGTGATTCAGACGGTGCTGGATTCTGGCCTTCGCGGGCGCGGCGGTGCGGGTTTCCCCACAGGTTTGAAATGGAAATTTGCCGCCGGAAATCAGGCGGATCAGAAATACGTGTGCTGTAACGCCGACGAGGGTGACCCCGGCGCATTTATGGACCGCTCTATTCTGGAGGGTGACCCGCACGTGGTGATAGAGGCCATGGCCATTGCGGCTTATGCCATCGGTGCGTCGCAGGGCTATGTGTATATCCGCGCGGAATATCCTATTGCGGTGCAGCGCCTTACCATTGCCATCAAGCAGGCACGGGAATACGGCCTTCTGGGCAAAAACATTTTTGGAACGGATTTTTGCTTCGATCTGGATATCAAACTGGGCGCGGGTGCATTTGTGTGCGGTGAGGAAACGGCCCTGATGACGAGCATCGAAGGCAAACGCGGTGAACCGCGCCCCCGCCCGCCCTTCCCGGCGGTAAAAGGCCTGTTTGCAAAGCCCACGATCCTGAATAATGTGGAGACATATGCCAATGTGCCTCAGATCATTCTGAAAGGGGCAGATTGGTTTGCCTCGATGGGTACGGAAAAATCCAAAGGCACCAAAGTGTTTGCATTGGGCGGTAAGATCAATAACACCGGCCTTGTGGAGATCCCCATGGGCACCACACTGCGCACCATCGTGGAGGAGATAGGCGGCGGCATTCCGGGCGGCAAAAAGTTCAAAGCGGCACAGACAGGCGGCCCTTCGGGTGGGTGCATCCCTGCCAGCCTCATTGATACGCCCATTGACTACGATAACCTCATCGCGATTGGCAGCATGATGGGTTCCGGTGGCCTCATTGTAATGGACGAAGACACCTGCATGGTGGATATCGCCAAGTTCTTTTTGGAGTTTACAGTGGACGAGAGCTGCGGTAAGTGCACCCCGTGCCGCGTGGGTACCAAGCGCCTTTTGGAATTGCTGACGAAGATCACAGACGGCAAAGGCACCATGGAAGACCTGGACAAAATCACGGAGCTGGCTGAATTTATTAAAGCCAACAGTCTGTGCGGCCTGGGGCAGACAGCCCCCAACCCCGTACTTTCCACACTGCGCTATTTCCGCGATGAGTACGTGGAGCATATCAAAAATAAACGCTGCCCGGCAGGGGTGTGCAAAGCGCTGCTGAATTATAAAATAGACCCTGTGAAATGTAAGGGGTGCACATTGTGCGCTCGTGCGTGTCCGGCAGGTGCGATTACCGGTACAGTGCGCCAGCCGCATGTCATCGATACAGCCAAGTGCGTAAAGTGCGGCGCCTGCATGGAAAAATGTAAGTTCGGCGCCATTTCGAAAGGTTGAGGAGGTAGCGGCAACAATGGAAACCGTACATATTAAAATCAACGGCACATCCTATGAGGTGGCCGCAGGCTCCACGATTTTGGAAGCCGCACACAGCGTGGGCATTGAGATCCCCACTTTGTGCTATTTAAAAGAAATTAACGCCATTGGCGCATGCCGTATCTGCGTGGTGGAAGTGAAAGGCGCAAGAAGTCTTGTTACCGCTTGTGTGTATCCGGTCAGCGAAGGCATGGAAGTGACAACGAACAGCCAGAAGGTGATGGCGGCCAGGAAAACGAACCTGGAATTGTTGCTTTCCACGCACGACCAGAACTGCCTTTCCTGTGTGCGCTCTACTGATTGCGAGCTGCAGAAGCTGTGCCGCGATTACGGTGTGAACGGCCAGCGCTTTATTGGCTCGCGTGAGCGGTATGCACTGGATACATCCGCTCCGCATATGATTCGCGACAACAATAAATGTATTTTGTGCCGCCGTTGTGTGGCAGCATGCCGCGAAAATCAGGCTGTAGGCGTGATCGGCCCCACGGAGCGTGGGTTCCAGACACATATTGCCTGTGCTTTTGAAGCAAAACTTGGCGATAGCCCTTGTATTTCCTGTGGGCAGTGCATCACTGTATGCCCCACAGGCGCACTGACGGAAAAGGACGATACCGACAAGGTATGGGCAGCGCTGCACGACACGGAAAAATATGTGGTGGTGCAGACAGCGCCCAGTGTACGTGCTACTTTGGGTGAGTGCTTCGGATTGCCCATTGGCACCAACGTGGAAGGCAAAATGGTAGCTGCGCTGCGCAGGCTTGGCTTTAACGCGGTGTTCGACACCGACACTGCGGCCGACTTCACTATCATGGAAGAAGCGACCGAATTTGTGCATCGTGTGAAGAATGGCGGCGTTTTGCCCATGATCACTTCTTGCAGCCCGGGTTGGGTAAAATTCTGCGAAACATATTATCCGGACATGATCCCCAACCTTTCCAGCTGCAAATCGCCGCAGGGGATGTTTGGGGCGCTGACAAAAACTTATTATGCCGAAAAGATGGGGCTGGACCCGCACAATATCGTATGTGTTTCCGTGATGCCCTGTACGGCCAAAAAATTTGAAGTGGGCCGTGAAGACATGAGCGCCGCGGGCGAGGGTATCCCGGATGTGGATATTTCTATCACAACGCGGGAACTTGCGCGCATGATCCAGCGGGCAGGCATTGTGTTTAACGAATTGCCCAATGAAGATTTTGACCCGGCCCTGGGCGAAAGCACGGGCGCATCGGTGATTTTCGGCGCCACGGGCGGCGTTATGGAGGCTGCGCTTCGCACTGCTGTGGAACTTGTTACGGGTGAAGTGGCCCCTGAGGTGGATTATGCAGAAGTGCGCGGCACGCAGGGGATCAAAGAGGCAACTTATGAGGTGGGTGGCCTCAAACTGAATGTGTGCGTGGCGTCTGGCCTTTCCAATGCCGACAAGGTTCTGAAGGCGGTAAAAAGTGGCGAAAAGCACTACGATTTCATCGAGTTCATGGCCTGCCCCGGCGGCTGTGTGAACGGCGGCGGCCAGCCCACACAGCCTGCCAGTGTGCGCAATTTTGTGGATTTGAAAACTTTGCGCGCGAAAGCTTTGTACTCAGAAGATGAGGAAAAAGCTGTGCGTAAGAGCCATGAGAGCCCGCTGCTCAAGAAGATTTATGCCGATTATTTGGGGCAGCCCGGTGGAGAAAAGGCACATCATATTTTGCACACATCTTATGTAAAACGCGAAAAACTGTATTAAGAGAAAGCCATCAAAGGGCGGTCTGTCGCAGCAGGCCGTCCTTCTTGTAAAGTTTGAACGAATGCGGTAAGGCACAGAACCACATGATATGAAACGCCGAACTTGAAAAGAGCCGTAAAAAGGATGCAGGTGATTGTATGCGGCAGCGTCTGCAGTATCTGGATATGGCCAAAGGCTTGGGAATGATTGCGGTGATTCTGCTTCACAGCAAGGGGCTTTGGCTTTTCCACGATTGGGTTGTGGCATTTTTTATGCCGTTGTTTTTTGTAGTTTCGGGATGTCTGTATGCCATATCTGCGCACCCCGGCGTTGTGGCCGGGCGTGTGAGAAAATTGGCTGGTGCGTATGTATGGTACAACGCATGTTGTGTGATGATTGCGGCAGCCTATGGCTTTGTACGCCAACAGGGTACGCTGTGGGGGTATCTTTACGCGTTCATCCGTTCTCTATATGGCAGAGAAGGCGTTTTTCGCCCCTTGTCATCACAGGCTGTATCGTTTTTTTTAGCTAACAATGGCCAGCTCTGGTTTCTTGCTGCCATGGCCACGGCAACGGCGCTGTATGGACTTGTTGTCAGGTTCGATGATGGCAGCGCAGGATACAGAGTGGGCGTTTCAGCCGGTTTGCTTGGTGCTGCGGCGCTGCTTAGCCGCTTGCCATGGCTTCTGCCCTGGAGCCTGGATCTGATGCCGCTGTTTGCCTGGTTTTTGTGGCTGGGTACTTGGTGCACGCAAACAGCTCTGTTTGCGCAGACACCGCGGCGCTTGGCCGGAACATGTATTGGGCTGGCAGTTCTATTTTCTTGTTGCCGGTTGCCTCAACTTCACCTTGGTATTGGTCAATACGACCCAAACGGGGTAAAAGGGGTGTTGCTTTGTGTTGTGGCCGGTACATGTGGTTTGGAAATGTCAAGAAATGTGCAGTCTGGAAACACCCAAAATCTGAAAAGCATGGT